>JAUUNK010000099.1 GCA_030844565.1 Bacteroides ovatus | reverse complement strand
AATACCCAAGAACTGTGACAATACTATGTTATTAACAAAAATTGCCGATATGAATATTAATATATATTCCATATTGATTAATTATAAATTATGAATTATTTCTTTAGGCTGTTTATTAGAGCAATGAGGTAGCCTAAAGCAATAAAAGCACCTGGCGCTAAGACAAACACCAACATACCGTATTCTTCCGGAAGAAGAGTCTGATTGAAGATTTTTCCTGTACCTAAAAATTCACGGACCGCGCCTAATAAGGTAAGGGCAATAGTGAATCCTAATCCCATTCCTATACCATCAAACATAGCTGCCACAGGAGTATTCTTAGCTGCGAAAGCTTCCGCACGCCCCAGCACAATACAATTTACAACAATCAAAGGGATAAACAATCCCAAAGTAGCATATAAATCGGGCTGATATGCTTGCATCAGCATTTGCAACAACGTTACAAAAGAAGCGATAACTACGATAAACGCAGGGATACGCACCATATCGGGAATTATGTTCTTAATCGAAGAAATAACCACATTCGAGCAAAGAAGCACAAACAACGTAGCTAATCCCATACCCATGCCGTTAATGGCTGAAGATGTGGTCCCTAGCGTAGGACACATACCAAGCAAAAGCACAAATGTAGGATTCTCTTTAACAATCCCATTCATTAAAACTTTAAAGTTATTCATATCCTTATTCCTTTCTTATTTAGTACTGATAGAATCAGCAGGTTGTTCATTGAATGAAGATAGAGCAGCTTCCATTCCGTCCTTACCGCTATTGTCTTTATAAGCAATATAGGCTTCATTGATAGCTTTCAGAAAAGCACGGGAAGTAATAGTAGAAGCTGTAATTGCATCCACCTGTCCACCGTCTTTGCTGACTGTCAGCGGAGTTTCTCCCGGATTCAGACCCTTGATGCTTCCCTTATTCCCCTCCTTAAACCACTCGGCAGCTTTAGAACCCAAACCCGGAGTTTCAGCATGTGACAAAAGAGAATAATTATAGATACGTCCTTCAGCATCAAAGCCTACCAATACTTTTAATTCTCCACCAAATCCCATAGATTTAGCTTCAACAGCAGTTCCTACCCATTTATCACCTTCTTTCGCCGGATAAAGGATAAAATCTACTACTTTCTTTCCATCTTTCTCGCTAAAGACAGTGTCACATTCTGCCACAGGGTTATTCGTATACGGAGGAAGTACTTGCTTTAAAGCTTTGTTCAGCGTTTCAGCGTTTGCCTCAGCAATAGGTCCCTTGGTCAACTCGTTAACATATGCCAACAACGCCACTGATATAGCTGTTACTCCAGTGAGTACCAGTAACATATTCTTCAAAGATGATTCTAACTTTTTCATTTCTTCTTTGCTACCTCCCCAAAGCGTTTAGGTTTAAAATAAGTATTAATTAATGGAGTAAACGCATTCATAATCAAAATGGCAAAAGACATACCTTCAGGATATGCACCGAATAAACGGATTACTACTGTTAGGACACCAATACTCACTCCATAAATCAACATTCCTTTTTTACTCATCGGCGAAGTGACATAATCGGTAGCCATAAAAATAGCACCTAACATCAGACCACCTGAAAGCAATTGAATAAAAGGTGATACATATAAGGCGGGATTCACCAAATGCATAAGGCCTGAGAATATAAATACCGTCACTAATATAGAAACCGGAATATGCCAGGTAATAATCTTTTTCCATAGCATATAAAGTAACCCGAGTAACAAAGCTGCTGCACTTACTTCACCCAGACAACCACCATTATGACCAATGAAAAGGTTCCACGCATCAGGCAAATCTGCAATAGAAACTCCCGGAGCTCCTTTAATAATTCCCTTCATAATGCCCAATGGAGTAGCGGCGGTAGTAGCGTCCGTGTAAGCTGTCAATTGTCCCACTACAGGCCATGTAGTCATCTGAACCGGGAAAGAAAGCAATAAAAATACGCGTCCCGCTAAAGCTGGATTAAACGGATTGCAACCCAGTCCGCCGAAAGACATCTTACTCACGCCGATAGCAAACAAAGCGCCAAGGATAATAATCCAGATCGGCAAATTTGAAGGCAGATTGAAAGCCAGCAATACGCCGGTAATAACAGCTGACCCATCAGTAATAGTAGTTGTTTCTTTCTTCATTAAATACTTGCCGATAGCCCATTCAAAGAATAAACAAGCAGCCACCGACGTTGCAGTAACTATGAGGGCACCCAATCCAAAAAAGATAAGTGACACAATAAAAGCAGGTATCAGGGCAATCAGCACTCCGTACATATTCTTTTGTACGCTGTCTCCACCGTGAACATGGGGCGATAATGATACTATTAATTTATTTTCCATACTTCGTTATTTTTTAGCTTGACGTGCACGAATCATTGCTCCCACTTTACCTTTACCTAAGCGACAATAGTCAAGCAAAGGACGGTTAGCGGGACACGTAAACTGACAAGACCCACACTCAATACAATCCATGATTCTTTCTTTTTCCATTCTTTCAAAGTCTCCATTCTCAGACAACGCTCCCAATAAATAAGGTTCCAACCCCATCGGACAAGCACTAACACATTTGGCACAACGAATACAAGTCTGTGCTTCCCCACGTTTTGCATCCTTCTGATCCATTATCAATATTCCTGAACTTCCTTTTGCCGTAGGTACATCTATGTTCACCAGTGCTTTCCCCATCATCGGACCTCCTCCAATCACTTTCCCCGTATCTTCAGGAAGGCCTCCACAAGCATCAATTAATTGGCGCATAGGGGTTCCAATACGTGCCAGGAAGTTAGACGGATTGGCTAGTGATTTACCAGTGACCGTGATTACTCGTTCAAACAATGGTTTGTTTTTCTGTACAGCCTGATAAACAGCGAATGCCGTACCTACGTTTTGGACTACTGCCCCCGTGGAGATAGGAAGCGCGCCACTAGCCACCTGACGTTTGGTTATGGCATCGATCAATTGTTTTTCACCTCCTTGAGGGTACTTCACTTTCAAAGGTATCACTTCAATGCCTGCATAGCTGGAAGCAACTTTTGTCATTAATTCAATGGCATCGGGCTTATTATTTTCGATACCAATAAACGCCTTGTTCACTTTTACCGCCTTCATTAAGATAGAGATTCCTACCATGACTTCCTCTGCGTATTCAAGCATTAACTGGTGATCTGCAGTTAAATAAGGCTCACATTCTACAGCATTAATAATGACACATTCTGCTTTAAATGCAGGAGGAGGACAAAGTTTCACTTGCGTAGGGAAACATGCACCTCCCAACCCTACAATACCTGCATCGGCTATTTTTTTCACAATTTCTTCAGGGGTCAAATCGCACTCTTTAATAAGAGTCGTACTCCGGTCAATGGTTTCCTCCCACTCATCTCCTTCCACATCAATATAAATAGCAGGTTTTGCATAGCCGCTAGCATCTACAATGGTATCTATCTTCGCCACCTTCCCACTAACAGAGGAATGAATGGCTGCCGAAACAAATCCGGCAGGTTCAGCAATTTTAGTACCCACTTTCACCATGTCACCTTTGGCAACTATTGGCTTAGCAGGTGCACCAATGTGCTGCCCCAACAGAATCACTGCCTTTGCTGGAACATCTGCCCTAACAATAGACTGATGTACCGACAATTTATTTTCGTGTGGATGAACGCCACCAATTGAAAATGTCTTTAACATACACTTGTGTATTTTATTCTGTTATTATTTTGTTACTTTAGGGTCCTCAGCCTCTGTTATTTGAGGAACCGTTACTTTTATAGCCGCTACTTTAGAAGCAGTTTCCGTTTTAGGAGCCTCTACCTTAGAAGTTTCTTCTTTCGGCTTACGTGGAGAAAAGTTGAGTGCAATAATAGTTCCTTGCGGACAAACCTCTTCACATTTACGACACAATTTACACTTATGTGGATCGATATATGCCAAATTGTTTTCCAATGTAATGGCTTCAAACGGACAAGCTTTAACACATTTTCCACAACCTATACAGCTAACCGTACACGCTTTGCGTGCTATGGCCCCCTTATCTTTGTTGACACAAGAAACATATACACGACGTGACTTTTTACCTTGTGGGCGAATCTCGATAATTGACCTCGGGCAGGCCTTTGTACAAGCCCCACAAGCCGTACATTTTGTCTCGTCAATTTCAGGAAGTCCGGTTTCAGGATTCATATAGATGGCATCGAACTGGCAAGCAGTCACACAATCGCCACATCCCAAACAGCCATAACTACAACCTGTCTCTCCTCCATACAGAGAAGACGCAATTGCACAACTTTTTGCCCCATCATACACATTTGTACGGGGACGGTTGGCACAAGTCCCGTTACACCTCACTACAGCTACCATTGGTTCAGCCTCTCCAGCTGCCAAACCTAGGATAGAAGCTACTTTTGTCATTACCGGCTGTCCACCAACCGGACAAAACTTTCCCTCAAGAGAGCCGGCTTTCACACAAGCATCTGCAAATCCGTTACACCCCGGATAACCGCAACCACCACAATTGACCTGAGGCAACACTTCCGATACCTGCGCAATACGAGGGTCTTCATACACTGCGAATTTCTTGGAAGCCATATACAAAATAGCCGCAGATACAAGCGCTATAGCTCCCAACGAAACCACTGCAATCAGAATCAAATTCATAATTTTAGTTATTTTATTGGTTTTATTTTATTAGTATTTCTTGTTAATTCATCGGTTTAGATAGGCATTATGCTATAAAAATTACTTCTACGGATTTTGCTCTACCGACTCTATCCGAAAAGAAAATTTACGTTTAAGTTTTGCCGAATTCAACCATAGTACATAATAATAAGGTATAAGCACAGCTAATGAAGCAAGCGCTGCCAAAAGCTCATCATTATTAGACCATGTCATGAAAAGAAAAAGGGAACCTATTAATAGAACAAAAGGAAGGACAAAAGCCAGAAAAACCGCCCACATTCCTAAAGAAACCTCACCTAGAATCATTACCCGATCCCCTACCCGATGGGAGGATGCAGCAGTCACATCCGTAATATCTATTATCTTTTCTTTACTATCTGCCGAGGAACAATATCCCTTGGCGTGGCACGCCGAACAAGCAGACGTCTGAATAATTCTCACAGAAATATGAGAACCCTGTATGTTTTCCACAATACCTAGATGCTTTATCGTATTAGTCATTTTGCAAACTCAACATTACAAATCGCGGCAAATTTAAGCATTATTTGTGAACTACGAAGCATTCCTGTGTTTTTTCTGCATAACAAAACGTTATTTTTTGTATTTCGTTATCGAACACAAAGGAAATACAATAGGGATACCCCCATTCTCTGGAGAATTATCTCCCATTCCCTATTTATTTTTCTTTTTTATTCGCCAGATTCATCAAATTCATCTATATTTGTCGATAGAGAATTATGCAACAAATATTGAAATTAAAGCAGAAACCCTTATGAAAAAACAATATGTTAGTATGCTTGTACTTCTCCTTTCGGCAAGCAGCTTTTTACTTTCTTGTGTTGACAAGGTGAACAAGAATGTAGGCTCATTTGAGTTTGACAGTATACAGGTTAATAATACCACCCATCTCTTTGGAGATACAGCTAAACCGGGATGTAATCTGATTATCAACTTTACATATGTTAGCAAATCTTCAGATGAAAGACTTAAAGACAGCCTGAATAATTATCTTATTTCCCTTTGTTTCGGAGAAAAATATATAGGAGTAACGCCTGAAGTAGCAACAAAGGAATATACAGGTACATACATAGAGGAATATCGCCATGATTTGGAACCTGTGTATCTTGAAGATGTGAAAAACAGGGAAGACGACAAATTGGTGGGAGGATGGTATTCTTATTATCAGGGAATAGAAAGCAACGTGCAATTATACAAACAAAACCTACTTATATATCGTATCAATTTTAATGAATATACAGGTGGTGCACATGGAATGTATACAACTACCTATTACAATATAGATTTAAATCTGATGCACACTTTGAAACTAGATGATATTTTCACAGATGATTATAAAGAAGCTCTTACCGATTTAATATGGAACCAATTGATGGCAACTAATAATGTAACCTCCCATGAAGCTCTGGAAGATCTGGGTTATGGCTCTACTGGCGAAATCGCCCCTACTGAAAACTTCTATTTGGACGAAAATGGAATAAGTTTCTACTACAATGTGTACGAAATCACTCCTTATTTTATGGGGCCTGTCGTTGTTACTATTCCTTTTTCCATGGTGGAACCTCTGCTAAGAAACAGTCCTATTCTTTCACAATTCCAAAAGTAAAACTTCATTTATAAAAATAATTTATACTAAAGTGGAAATCATACTTAAATATTTTCCCAACCTGACTGAGAAGCAACAAAAGCAATTTGCAGCTTTGTATGCCCTTTACACAGACTGGAATTCAAAAATAAATGTTATCTCGCGAAAAGATATCGAGAATCTATATGAACATCACGTTCTTCACTCTCTAGGCATTGCCCAGGTCATTCGATTTCGTCCTAATACTCAAATCATGGATTTGGGAACAGGGGGGGGATTTCCGGGCATTCCCTTAGCTATTTTTTTCCCGGAAAGTCACTTTCATCTGGTAGACAGTATTGGAAAAAAGATACGAGTGGCTACGGAAATATCCAATGCCATCGGCCTGAAGAATGTCACTTTCCGCCATGCCAGGGCCGAAGAAGAGAAAGGTTCATTTGATTTTGTAGTGAGCCGGGCAGTCATGCCTCTGGTAGATCTAGCTAAGATAGTCCAGAAAAACATCTCTCCAAAACAACAGAATGCTCTTCCCAACGGACTTATCTGTTTAAAAGGAGGAGAACTCGCACATGAAACAATGCCCTTCAAGCATAAAGCAATGGTACATAATTTAAGTGAAGATTTTACTGAAGGCTTTTTCGAAACAAAAAAAGTAGTATACGTAACCCTTTAGATATACTAAAGAATCATGAAAATAAAAAGATTTGAATTTAATATGTTTCCCGTAAATTGCTATGTATTATGGGATAATACTAAAGAGGCAGTCGTTATAGACCCTGGCTGTTTCTATGAAGAAGAGAAGCAAGCATTAAAAAATTTCATCCTCACTAATGGATTGAATATAAAACATCTGCTGAACACCCATCTCCATCTAGACCATATCTTTGGAAATCCTTTTATGCTAAAAGAATTCGGTTTATCTGCCGAAGCTAACCAAGCTGATGAATATTGGATAGACGAAGCACCCAAACAGAGCCGTATGTTCGGATTTCAATTACAGGAAACGCCCATACCCTTGGGACATTACTTGCATGATGGGGACATCATTACTTTCGGACACACTTCTTTGGAAGCCATCCATGTTCCGGGACACTCTCCCGGTAGCCTTGTATTTTATTGTAAAGAAGAAAACTGTATGTTTTCTGGTGACGTTCTTTTCCAGGGAAGCATTGGACGTGCCGACCTTACCGGAGGAAACTTTGATGAACTGATAGACCACATTTGCAGTCGCTTATTCGTTTTACCTAACGAAACAGTAGTCTATCCAGGGCATGGAGCGCCCACTACTATTGGCATAGAAAAAGCTGAAAATCCATTTTTTAGATAAACACATAATACCTATTAATATGAAAAACGATTTGCTAGCATGCCGCCACATAGGCATCCACGAGAAAGACATTCCTGTAATGCTCCGCAAAATAGGAGTAAATACATTAGATGAACTCATTGACAAAACTATTCCTGCCAATATTCGTTTAAAAGAACCTTTGAACCTACCTCAAGCAATGACTGAATATGAGTTCGGAAAACACATTGCAGCACTGGCACACAAGAATAAACTTTATACTACCTATATAGGCATGGGGTGGTATAACACGATTACACCTGCTGTCATTCAACGAAATGTATTTGAAAATCCAGTGTGGTACACTTCTTACACTCCTTATCAAACAGAGGTTTCTCAAGGAAGGCTGGAAGCTCTTATGAATTTCCAAACCGCTGTAAGTGATTTGACAGCCATGCCCCTAGCAAACTGCTCTTTACTGGATGAAGGAACCGCTGCAGCTGAAGCAGTAACTATGATGTATGCCCTTCGCCCGCGCGAACAACAGAAAGCGGGAGCAAATGTAGTATTTGTAGACGAAAACATATTCCCTCAGACATTAGCTGTTATAAATACACGTGCCCTTCCTCAAGGTATCGAACTGCGAATTGGCAAATATACAGACTTTGAATTCACTCCCGATGTGTTCGCTTGCATCTTGCAATATCCAAATTCCGATGGTTGTATTCAAGATTATGCTTCGTTTACTAGCCAAGCCCACTCTGTTCATTGTAAAGTAGCAGTAGCTGCTGATATTCTCAGTCTGGCATTGCTTACTCCTCCGGGAGAATGGGGTGCTGATATTGTCTTCGGAAGTACTCAACGATTAGGCACTCCAATGTTCTATGGAGGACCTTCGGCAGCTTATTTTGCTACACGTGATGAATACAAGCGGAACATGCCGGGGCGTATCATCGGATGGTCAAAAGATAGATATGGAAAACTTTGTTACCGTATGGCCCTCCAGACCCGTGAACAACATATTAAACGAGAAAAAGCGACCTCCAACATTTGTACAGCACAAGCTCTTCTAGCTACTATGGCAGGCTTTTATACAGTATATCATGGCCAAAAAGGTATCACCAATATTGCTACCCGCATACATAGCATCACTGTTTTGCTAGAAAAGCAAATTCAAAAATGGGGTTACAAGCAAGTTAATAACCAGTATTTTGATACCCTCCGTTTTGTATTACCCGAACATATCTCAGCACAACAAATACGTACCATTGCACTTAGTAAAGAAGTAAATCTGCGCTATTTCGAAAACGGAGACGTAGGATTTAGTATTGACGAAACTACTGATATATCTGCCATAAATATATTGCTTTCTATTTTCGCTATTGCTGCCGGAAAAGATTATTCCAAAATAGAAGATGTCCCTCTAACAAGTATTCTTTCTTCCCACTTTCAGCGTCAAAGCAACTTCCTAACCCACGAAGTATTCTGTAAGTATCACACTGAGACAGAAATGATGCGTTACATTAAACGTTTGGATCGCAAGGATATATCACTAGCCCATTCAATGATTTCTTTAGGTTCTTGCACCATGAAACTAAATGCAGCAGCAGAAATGCTTCCCCTTAGTTACCCAGAATTTACAAACATTCATCCTCTGGTTCCCGAAGAACAGGCAGAAGGTTATCGGGAAGTGATTGAAAACTTATGTGAAGCATTAAAAATTATCACTGGGTTTGCAGGAGTAAGTTTGCAACCTAATTCAGGTGCAGCTGGAGAATATACTGGATTACGCGTCATCCGTACCTATCTAGAAAGCATAGGTGAAGGACATCGTAATAAAATATTAATTCCAGCTTCAGCTCACGGAACCAATCCAGCTTCAGCCATACAGGCAGGATTTCAAACAATAACATGTGCATGCGATGAACAAGGAAATGTGAACTTATCCGATTTACGGGAAAAAGCAGAAGCTCATAAAGAAGAATTAGCAGCTCTTATGATCACCTATCCTTCTACGCATGGCATTTTTGAAACCGAAATAAAAGAAATTTGCGATATTATTCATACCTGTGGAGCCCAAGTCTATATGGACGGAGCCAACATGAATGCACAAGTAGGACTGACTAATCCGGGATTTATCGGTGCAGATGTCTGTCACCTCAACTTGCACAAGACCTTTGCCTCTCCCCACGGAGGTGGCGGTCCTGGGGTAGGACCAATATGTGTGGCAAGTCATTTACTACCATTTCTTCCAGGACACGTAAGTTTTGGAAATCCTCAGAACCAAGTTTCTTCTGCACCTTTTGGAAGTGCTGGCATATTGCCTATTACTTATGGCTACATCCGTATGATGGGAGCAGAAGGACTGACTCTCGCTACTAAAACAG
Source organism: Bacteroides ovatus (assembly GCA_030844565.1). GTDB lineage: Bacteria > Bacteroidota > Bacteroidia > Bacteroidales > Bacteroidaceae > Bacteroides > Bacteroides ovatus_A. The sequence goes on along the minus strand of JAUUNK010000099.1, from coordinate 7,449 downwards.
CTATATTAAATGCTAACTATTTAGCGACCTGTTTACAAGATACCTACGGCATCGTCTATCGGGGTACTACAGGTTTTGTAGGGCATGAAATGATTCTGGAATGCCGAAAAATTCAACAAGAAACTGGAATCAGCGAAAATGACATTGCCAAACGATTGATGGATTACGGTTACCATGCTCCTACTCTTTCTTTTCCGGTTCATGGCACATTAATGATTGAACCGACCGAAAGTGAAAGTTTAGCTGAACTGGATAATTTCGTGAACGTTATGCTAAATATCTGGAAAGAAATTCAGGAAGTGAAAAACGGAGAAGCAGACAAAGAAGATAACGTACTAGTGAATGCTCCCCATCCCGAATATGAAATTGTGGAAGATAAGTGGCGACATGCTTACACACGCACACAGGCTGCCTATCCTATACAAAGCGTACGTGATAATAAGTTCTGGATTAATGTGGCACGGGTAGACAACACATTAGGAGATCGTAAATTATTACCAACCCGCTACGGTACATTTGAATAAATAAAAAGAAAGATTTTTCTTCAAAAAATTAGATCCGGTCAGTTCACAGGCTAACCGGATCTTTTATATCGGGAGAATAGCTCAGTAGAGCAAGCCTTTTTACCCATAACACAAATATTACAGTTAAGAGTAAGTTGAAGACAAGGGTCAACACAGAAATAATAAGTGCAGGTCCTCCTAGATTATATCCTAAAGCTATAAATATAATACCCGCTCCTACCTCACCACGCGTAAACATACCAATAGATAAGGCCAACCGTTCACTTATTTTACGATCACGATAGAAGAACACAGGGAAAAGCTTTCCAATATTAGATAACAAAGAAACAATGAATACATGGAATAATATTAATCCCCAAGACATCATTTCCTGCGAACCGGTCACTGAATGAGTACCCGTATGGTTTTCTGCAAAGTCTACGCCTATGAAAGGAGGCATGCTCATACCTACAAGAAACATGAATAAAAAAGACACCCCCGTGGATACACGTTGTTCTAATACCGAATCGTGTTCCTGATGTTTCATTACCATCCCTAGCACAAAGGCAGGTAACAACACTTCAATATGAATACTTCCTTCCTCCCCATATAATTTCTTACTAACAACATAGAGGAGCTGGGTAACAATAAATACCAGGAGAGAATATAACAATATCGCTTTCCAGTCCTGCCGCCAATGATATTTGCCAAGTTGCTTCCATCCTATCACTAATAATAGAAAAACAATCATTACTACAACGATCAGCTGCCAGCGTAATCCAATCATCATTATCTGTAAAGGAATCATAAGTAAAATAGTATCCAAGTCATCAAAGATAGCCAATACCTGTATCTTTTTATATATCCAACTGGACTTCAGTCCAATTGCCGCCAGCATAGTAAATAGGATACCCGCAGATGTAGGTGCAGCAAAACGGCTTAAAAGAAGATTCTCTTTCCAAGCTTCCCAGCTAGTCCAATATTCGGGAGGAAGTAAAATGAACAAATAATAGAGAGCTATCAGTATCCAAGGCATAGCCGCTGTAGCCATAGCAATGAAATAATCTTCTGCATAAGCCTTCCAACGCGATTTATCTATAACAAACTCTCTTCCTACATTAATCATGATAAAACTGAGGCAGATATACAGCAAAACATTTGTTAGGGACTTGATTCCTTCATACCCTTCACCTGCCACTATTGGCAGAAACTGCGAAACGATAAGACCTATTATCAAAAAGGCCGAAAAGGACAGAACTTTTCTCATTTTTAAATCTTTCTTTTAAAAGTGACTGCCAGGAAAGCTCTGTAGACAGACAGCAATCACCTGGTTTATTAGAAAACTCACTGTGGGACTATTTGTTCAACAAGAACAAGACTTTTTTCGTCCCACTAGAAGGACGATTCTAATCCAGTTTTAATACAGCGAGGAAGGCTTTTTGCGGTACTTCCACATTGCCAATTTGCTTCATACGTTTTTTACCCTTCTTCTGCTTCTCCAACAGCTTCCGCTTACGACTGATATCACCACCATAACATTTCGCCGTCACATCTTTACGCACCGCTTTAATTGTCTCTCTAGCAATAATTTTAGCACCAATAGCAGCCTGTATGGCAATCTCAAACTGTTGACGAGGTATTAATTCTTTCAGTTTCTCACACATGCGGCGACCCATATCATAAGCATTATCAATGTGTGTCAAAGTAGAAAGCGCATCCACAGACTCCCCATTCAACAAGATATCCAATTTTACTAGCTTAGAAGGACGAAAACCATTAGGATGGTAATCAAACGAAGCATATCCCTTTGAGATACTCTTCAGTTTATCATAGAAATCAATCACAATTTCCCCCAATGGCATATTATAATGAAGTTCTACACGATTTCCCGAAATATATTCCTGTTTGATTAGCTCTCCACGTTTTCCAAGACAGAGAGTCATGATAGGACCTATATAATCAGTCGTAGTAATAACGGATGCTTTAATATAAGGTTCTTCAATATGGTCTATAAAAGTAGGGTCAGGCATTCCACCAGGATTATGGACTTCAGTCATGTTTCCCTGCTTGTCATAAATATGGTAAGAAACATTAGGAACAGTAGTTATAACATTCATATCAAATTCACGGTCCAAACGCTCTTGTACAATTTCCATATGGAGCAAACCTAAAAAACCACACCGAAAGCCGAATCCTAAAGCCAGCGAAGATTCCGGCTGAAAAGTCAGAGAAGCATCATTTAACTGAAGTTTCTCCAAAGAAGCCCTCAAATCTTCAAACTCTTCTGCTTCAATCGGGTAAACACCTGCAAACACCATCGGCTTCACTTCTTCAAATCCAGCAATAGCTTTCTCACAGGGACGTGCAATATGAGTAATCGTATCTCCCACCTTTACTTCCCGTGAAGTCTTGATGCCTGAAATAATATATCCTACATCCCCAGTCTTAAGCTCTTTACGAGGCACCATTTCCATTTTTAGTACCCCTATCTCATCTGCTACATATTCTTTTCCAGTATTAAAAAACTTCACTTTATCACCAGTCCGAATAACCCCATTAACTATTTTAAAATAAGCGATAATCCCACGAAACGAGTTAAAAACAGAATCAAATATTAATGCCTGCAAAGGCGCTTCCTCATCTCCTTCTGGATGAGGAATACGCTCGATTACTGCTTTCAGAATTTCTTCCACTCCCAATCCAGTTTTTCCCGAAGCACGTATGATTTCTTCCCGCTTACATCCCAGCAGTTCGATAATTTCATCTTCTACTTCTTCGGGCATCGCGCTCGCCATATCACATTTGTTAATGACAGGTATGATTTCAAGATCATGCTCAATAGCCATATAAAGATTGGATATGGTCTGCGCCTGCACTCCCTGAGAAGCATCCACTACCAACAAAGCACCTTCACAAGCAGCAATAGAACGAGAAACTTCATAAGAAAAGTCAACGTGTCCCGGAGTATCAATCAGGTTCAGAATATATTTTTCTCCTTTGTATACATATTCCATTTGTATGGCATGACTTTTGATAGTAATGCCTCTTTCCTTTTCCAACTCCATATCATCCAGCATCTGACCTTCAGTCACTTGTATAGTATTAGTAAACTCCAGCAGACGGTCTGCAAGAGTAGATTTACCGTGGTCAATGTGAGCAATAATGCAAAAGTTTCGTATATTCTTCATCTTTTTCTATATATTACATATTTATACAGGCGTGTATAGCTTAGCAAACTCATTGCAAAGCAAATCTGTTTTGCTAAAGTTCCAGCCTTTTTCAGGCGCAAAGATAAAGAAAATAATCTATATTGTAAAAGCAGCCCTCCTATTAATCCGCCAAGGAATCTTCATTCTATCATGCGTTACTTAGCTTGAACAAAAGTATAAATCACTTGTTCATACAACAAAAAATCAGGTAAATGAAAGAACAACCAAAAAATAAAAAAAAACTTAGTTTCCAAGTATTATTTAAAATCATCAAGGAAACTTTCCAAGGATTTGCAGATGACAATGTCACGCGATTAGGTGCTTCATTGGCTTATGCGACCGTATTTTCCATTATTCCTTTTCTCTCTCTTCTGGTTACCATAGGAGTATTTTTTCATACCGACTTAGCTGACCAGTTGTATGCTCAACTAAAGCCTATCGTTGGAGCGGATGTAATTGATGCACTCAGTTCCATCATTAATAATGCACATAAGTCAAATTCTTCTACCTTTGCCACCATTGTCAGCGTAGGAGTTTCTATCTTCGGTGCGACTACTATTTTTGCAGAAATACAAAGTGCACTAAATACTATTTGGGGAATAAAAGCAGTCCCCAAGAAAAGTTGGCTCAAATATATCAAAAATCGCTTACTCTCTTTCTCTATCATTCTGGTATTTGCTTTTATCCTGCTAGTTACATTTAGCATAACCAATATCATTGGAGATTTAAGCAGAAGATTCATGGCCAATTATCCAGACGTGGCAGAATCATTAGTCAAAATAGTAGGAATCCTTATAAACATAGCAGTAACGGCTATCATCTTTACCTTAATATTTAAGATATTACCAGACGCAAAAATTAAAAGCAAAGATGTTCGTGTAGGAGCTATGGTAACCACTGTACTGCTTCTCGTGGGTCAATGGGGAATCTCTCTTTATATGGGAATTGCCAATGTAGGAACCGTCTATGGAGCAGCAGCCTTTATGGCTATCCTCATTACCTGGTTTTATTACTCTGCCATCATTATTTACGTAGGTGCCGAATTCACTCAGGCATGGGCAAATGAGATGGGTGGTAAAATCTTTCCAGACGAATATGCCGTAGCTACTCGAACCGTCGAAATACATGAAGACAGGCCTGTAAATGAAAAATAAAAAACTCCTTTTACCTCTCTTTTCCGACATAAAAAAATGCGTTGATACCATAAATTCTATGTACCAACGCATTTTTTATTGATAAGTGAGTAACTCGCTTAGATCAACTTTACAAAGATTTCACCATCTACTTCTGTTGTAGAAACTTTGTCTTCTCTTGATAACCAACCAAGCCCCAAGAATAAATCTTTGTCAACAAGTTTAGTTGCTTTTTTCAGTTGCTTGGCAGTCATACCTTCTGTTCCATTCAGTGCTATCCAGATTTTACCTGCGATTTCACCTGCTTTCTTTCTTAACATTTGCTTTAGAAATTTTAGTTAGACATGCTTATTAAAGTCAAAAGCTAAAACGCTTCAGAGTTTATTTTGGTTGCAAAGATAGTTATATTTATGTTATAGAACACTTTATTAGCCATTTTTTTATTATTATTGTAATAAAAACCGCTATTGTCACCTTATTTCGAGCGTTCTTCAAGAAATTCGGACCAGATACGTGCTGCTTCCTCCACCATTTTTGCACAGGGGCGCTTTGTATAGTATTGTACAGTCCGTTCTTCGGGAACTGACGAAACAGTATCTTGTTTTCTCAATCCCAACAATTCTCTACAGATAAGAGACCCATTTCTTTTCTTAAATTCTTCAGCCAATTGTTGCACCACAGCATAATTAGCAGCTTTCCCTTCACGATCTCCACCATCCGTTGCTCCAGTTTCAAGGCCAGCCAAAAGGAACATACCACAGGCTGCCCCACATGTTTCACGCATTCTGCCGATGCCACCTCCAAAAGAAGCTGACATTCGAAAAGCCTGTTCCTCGGTGAAACCATACATATCTGCAAAGGCTCCTACTACCGATTGAGAACAGTTATAACCTTTTTTAAACAATTCAATTGCTTTTTGTACTCTCTCTTCCATTCTATTTTCCTATTTTATTTCGTTGCAAAATTATAAAAAACTATCTTTGTAACCATAAACCTTTTAAAGAAAGAAGTATGGCACTCACTTTTGATATACAACTCAAGCATTATCCACGCGGTTTTCATCTCATTACGCAGGACATTTTATCGCAGCTTCCTCCGTTACCGGAGCATGGTTTGCTTGTAGTATTCATCAAGCACACTTCCGCTGGAATTACTATTAACGAAAATGCCGATCCTGATGTCCGCGCAGACTTCAATACTTTCTTTAATAAACTTGTTCCCGATGGAGTATCATACTTCATCCACATCTTAGAAGGTGCCGATGATATGAGTGCCCATATCAAAGCTTCTCTTATAGGAAGCTCCATTACTATACCAATCAAAAAAAATCGTTTAAACCTTGGTACATGGCAAGGTATTTATCTTGGTGAATTTCGTGATGGAGGGGGCAATCGTAAGCTTAGCGTGACTTTAATATAAAATAGTGAAAAACATATTTACATGAAAAAGGTTACTAAATACAAAGACCATACCGGAATAGCCATCACCGCTATGATGGAATCAGCTCAAAAAGACGATTACACTGACCAAATACAGCCAATGGAACCTCTCCACGCCCCCCTCCAACGTCCCAAGATTACTAACCTGAGAGACTGGAGGAATATGAGGAAAAAGTATAAAGACTCAATGGAAGGTGCTGTTGAAGCAATGATGGCCTCCGCCAACAAGGAATATCTTCAAAAGAAAAAACATTAAAACTGGACTAAACTTCCACTTCCAGTATCATAGGGCAATGATCTGAGTGGACAGCCTCCTTCAAAATTCGTGCTGTTCGCAACAAAGGGCGCATAGGTTCACTGGCCATACAGTAGTCAATTCTCCATCCTTTATTCTTAGCACGGGCCTGAAAGCGGTAACTCCACCAAGTATATTCTTGCTTTTGAGGACAAAGCTCGCGAAAAGAATCTATGAATCCGGCTGATAAGAATCTGGACATCCAATCCCGTTCTTCCGGGAGGAAACCGCTATTATTGGCATTTCTCACCGGGTCGTGTATATCTATAGGTTGGTGGCAAATATTAAAGTCACCGCAGAGAAGAAGAAGAGGACGTGATTTACGCAATTCCATCACATATTGTTGGAAGTCTTCCAGCCACTCCATTTTAAATGCCTGACGTTCCTCGCCGCTCGTACCAGAAGGATGATATACACTTACCACTGAGACCTCGCCGTAATCTGCGCGAATAAAGCGTCCTTCATTGTCATAGGCTTCAATTCCCATTCCATACTCAATATGGTCAGGAATCCGCTTTGTTAATATAGCTACTCCACTATATCCTTTCTTCCTGGCACAATGCAAATAGGATCTATATCCTAATGCTTCGAATGCTTCAGCCGGATATTGTTCCGGTTGTAGTTTTGTCTCTTGAAGACACAAAATATCCGGGTTTTCCTGTGACAACCATTCACATAACCCTTTAGTAACCGCCGCGCGCAACCCATTTACATTATAAGTAATTATCTTCATATTTTATTTATAGTTTGATTTTTATGTACACTTCTCTCCCATTCTATTAACGCCGACTTTCGTTCCAACCCCCAATGATATCCCCCTAATGCACCAGAAGAACGAACCACTCGGTGGCAAGGTATAAGGAAAGCTAC
>JAUUNK010000098.1 GCA_030844565.1 Bacteroides ovatus | reverse complement strand
TCTTCGCCTTTTTGCCACATGCCTAATATCTTATAATTATAGAAAGAATTAATAGCTTCGCCTACACGATATATCAAGTTATTATTTACTATTTCGTTTTGGTCTTTTGCAGTCAAAGCCACAATTTCTTCTTTATCCGTAGAGAAGGTAACCGTAGAATTCCAGCTAAAATCTTTGGTCACAATATTACGTGTGCTAAGAGCCATTTCAAAACCACGATTCTTTGTTTCGCAGATATTTACTTTCGTATTATACACCTTTGAAGCGCTATAAGCTCCCATAGAAGCGGGAAGGTTGCGGGCATAGATTACATCTTTGGTCTTAGTTATATAATAATCGGCAGTCAGATTAATCCTATTATTGAAAAGACCCAAGTCTAAACCAATATTCGTATTATAAGACTTTTCCCAGGAAAGAGCCTTATTAGCAATATTTTCTGAGAATGTATAATAATTCCAGGCTTCGTTACCTATGTTAATAAAGTTTTGAGATAAGGAAGAAGTAGAAGAATAAGGGGAAATTCCGGCAGTCGTACCAGACACGCCCCACCCTACTCTCAATTTCAAGTTATCCAACCACTCTTTAGTAGATTCCATAAATGCCTCATCACTAATACGCCAAGCGGCGGATGCAGCGGGGAAAGTATCCCATTGATTTCCTTCTGCCAAACGGGAAGCCCCGTCCCAACGGCAAGAAGCTGAGAACAAATATTTGCCAAGGTAAGAATAATTAAGACGACCTACGATACCCATTCCCTTGGACATAGAATAAGAACTGTAGTTACGTTGATTCTGTCCGGCTTCCATATTATACCAAAGATATTTGTTATCTGTGATACTATTAGCTGTTTGTTGGGTAGATTCGCTTTGATTATGATTCCAGGAAGTAACGCCGGTAATAGTAAAATCGTGTACTTTAGCCAATTGGAAATTATAAGTTATAATATTTTCCCACTTATAACTATAATCGTTCTTTTGGGTAATAGAAGCGGTAATTGCTGTTTCATTAGCACCGTTTTGATGGTAGTTATAAGATCCTTTACCATTGAACAACCCTGTACGGTTATAATTCAAAGTTCCCCCTATACGGGACAAAATACTTAAGCCTTTAATAGGTTTGATTTCAATGTAAGGATTGACGTACAGTTTAGTAGAATTTATCCTATTCTTGTAAACACCTGCCTGTTCGTCTAAGAGCAAACTTATAAAAGCTCCCTGTTCAACGGATGGATTGGGATTTACAGAACCATCTTCCAAATACAAATCACCTAATGGAATGGCCTGCATCGCACGGTCCAGTTTCACATTACTTCTCTTATTCTGATGAGTATAAGAAGCTTGAAGATTAAGTCCTATGTCTACAATTTTATTAATAGAATGCCTTATCTTAGCATTAGTTGAATACACTTTATAATTATCATTTCTATACTGCCCTTTTTCATCCGAGAAGTTTAAAGAAAGATAAGCTTGGGTGCGTTCTGTACCGCCTGACACAGACAGACTATAATTCTGTTCATAACCGTTTTCCAATACGACATCCGGCCAGTTAATCCATTTATTATCCTTATATGCCTGGTAAGAAGCATCATTAGTAAAAAGTTTTTCATCATCAGCAGGTGACGCCCAAGAGCCTCCACCGGCAATATATGCTTCTCTACGAGTCTTAATATAAGATTCTCTTGTTCTCAACTCGGGCAATTCCGACCAACCGTTATATCCGGCATAAGCATTAAAGTTCACTTGCATTTTGCCTGCCTTGCCGTTTTTAGTGGTAATTAATACCACACCATTCGCACCGCTCGAACCATATACCGCTGTAGAAGCAGCATCTTTCAGCACTTCAATAGATTCAATGTCATTCGGATTTAATGTTGCATAATCTCCTGGCATACCGTCGATAATGAAAGTAGGATTGCCTACACTCAATTTGTCACTTTCATTAGCGGTTATATCAGGCAAAGAACGGTTACCGCGCAATTGCATATTTACTCCTGAACCGGCTTGTCCGGAAGTTTTAGTAATATCAAGACCCGCAACTTTACCTTGTAATGCCTCCATAGGATTCGAACCCGGATTCATCGTAATGTCCTCTGCTTTAACAGACGCCACCGCTCCCGTCAAATCGCGTTTCTTCACCGTACCGTAACCGATTACTACCACCTCATCCAACGTCTTCGTATCCGGCTCCATCTTGATACTCAACGGAGCACTCCCCGTAACAGTTATTGTCTGGCTCTTATATCCGATATAAGAGATAAGCAATTCTTTATGACCTGCGGGAAGATCCACAGTAAACTCACCATCAAAGTTTGTAATTGTACCGGCAGAAGTGCCTTTCACCATAATAGATACTCCAATCAGAGGTTCACCAGTCTCGTCTACAACCGTTCCTTTCACCTGCTTCGCTTGCAACGCTGCCTGCACAGCAGCTGTTTCCGACAGACCATTTTCTGCATAAACAGAAAAAGGCAGAGGGGCGCATAATAAAGATAGGCCCATAATCATGGAAGCACGCCTATAATGTGTTTTCCATGCTTCAACAAACGCATAATCTTTCATTTGTCTTAATTTAAAGTTAATACTAATTTCTTGATAGTTGATTTTATATCATAATAAAATAAAACTCATTTCACCAAAGACTATCGAGTTACTATTTTGTACTCAGGCAGTTGGAGAAAAGTTGTTTAGCGAGATATTTTTTTCTTCTTCCTGTCTTAAGAAAGATTTTATCGTAAGGAAAGCCAACAAAAGTGAACTTTCATTGTTGAAAGATAAATAAAAGATGTAAATTTGTCCCAGTATGCCACTCAAATTAACCACATATCATCGCGGAAATGAAATACCGGAACTGCCGGGGAATAATACATTTCATTCGAAAGAGTTGTTTCTTATTTATGAAGCGACTCCCGGTTATACGCCCTTATTAATCGTGGCGACAGAGAACGGACAGCCGGTAGCCAAGCTGCTGGCAGCCGTGCGGAGAACACGCAAATGGCTAGCTATCGGTCTCATGAAACAATGTATGGTATATGATACGGGAGAATATTTTCTGCCTTTCCCCTCCTCTAAAGAAAAAGAAGAAGATATCTTCGCCGAAATGCTGGAACATCTGACACAAGAAGCCGAACGCTCCTGTTTTCTCATCGAGTTCAGGAATCTGGAGACACCCATGTTTGGTTACAGATGTTTCCGCAACAATGGTTATTTCTCCGTCAGTTGGTTGCGAGTGAGAAACTCCTTGCATAGCTCCCGCCATGTAGAAGACCGTTTCAGTCCTTCACGCATACGTCAAATCAAGAAAGGACTCAAAAACGGAGCTGAAGTAGAAGAAGCTTCAACCCTGGAAGAAGTACGCAATTTCTCACGCATGCTACATCATGTCTATTCTTCGCGCATACGTAGGCATTTTCCCAATAACGACTTTTTCCGCCACATGGACAACTTACTCGTCCGTGGCAAACAAGGGAAAATCTTTATCGTGAAATACAAGGACAAAATTATTGGAGGTTCAGTCTGCATTTATTCGGGAGAGAATGCTTACTTGTGGTTTTCAGGAGGGATGAGAAAAACGTATGCTTTGCAATATCCCGGTGTCCTTGCCGTATGGATGGCGCTGAAAGACGCCCACGAACGAGGCTTGCAACACATGGAGTTCATGGACGTAGGCCTTCCTTTCCGCAAGCATGGCTACCGCGATTTCGTACTCCGTTTCGGAGGAAAACAAAGCAGCACCCGACGCTGGTTCCGCGTAAGTTGGCGCTGGCTCAACAACCTGCTTATAAAGTTCTACGTATAATTCTTCCTCAGGCAAAAACGTATGTGCAAAAAGGCGTATAGAAAAAACGCCTGAAACGCCCGCCACCACGGGCTAAAAACCCAAATTAACCAAAGAGAGTAAAAGAGAATATATAAAAGAAAAGAATACTATTACTACTGTTGAAATACAACAGCAGCAACAGTATTCAAAAAGAAAGGAAAAACTGTCGCCGCCGTTGCCACTCTTCCGGATAAAACAAAAGACAGGAAAAAGAGACGCGACGCCCGCCCGGGGGTAAACATCCTTAAGCCCCGGGGTAAGCAGTCTTAAGCCCCGGGGTAGGTTGCCCCAAGCCCGGGGGATAATTCCCCTAACCCCAGGGGAGAAGGGAGTTTGAAAAGAAACACAAGAAATTAATTGCTGAAAAATTTCTTTATTAGCGAAGAATTGATTTCCTTTGTGCTGATTTATGCTATAAAATTTAGGAACACAATACCAATTAAAAAGTATAGTTATGAGAATCTCACACATTGAACATCTGGGCATTGCTGTAAAAAGCATCGAAGAAGCCCTTCCGTACTACGAGAATGTATTAGGTCTGAAGTGCTACAACATCGAAACTGTAGAAGATCAGAAAGTCAGAACAGCGTTTTTAAAAGTAGGCGAAACGAAGATTGAGCTTCTAGAACCCACTTCTCCCGAAAGTACTATTGCCAAATTTCTTGAAAACAAAGGCGCAGGCGTACACCACGTAGCGTTTGCTATCGAAGACGGCGTAGCCAACGCATTGGCCGAAGCAGAAAGCAAAGGAATCCGTCTCATTGACAAAGCTCCACGCAAAGGTGCCGAAGGATTGAATATCGCCTTTTTACATCCGAAATCCACTCTCGGCGTACTGACGGAACTTTGTGAACATTAATCATTCAATATTAACTTTATAAACAAAAAATTCATGAGTAACCAGCTTGAAAAAGTAAGAGAGCTTATTGAGCTTCGTGCCAAAGCTCGTTTAGGTGGTGGCGAAAAGGCAATTGAAAAGCAACACGCAAAAGGAAAATATACTGCCCGCGAACGCATAGCTCAACTATTGGACGAAGGAAGCTTTGAAGAAATGGATATGTTCGTACAACATAGATGTACGAATTTCGGTCAAGAGAAAAAACACTTCCTCGGAGATGGTGTAGTAACCGGTTATGGTACTATCGAAGGAAGATTGGTATATGTCTTTGCACAAGACTTCACCGTATTTGGCGGTTCTTTATCAGAAACTATGGCACAGAAAATCTGTAAAGTCATGGATATGGCAATGAAAATGGGTGCTCCGGTTATCGGTATCAACGACTCGGGTGGCGCACGTATTCAGGAAGGTATCAATGCTTTAGCAGGTTACGCTGAAATTTTCCAGCGCAACATCATGGCATCCGGTGTGATTCCTCAGATTTCCGGTATTTTCGGTCCTTGTGCCGGAGGTGCTGTATATTCTCCTGCCCTGACAGACTTTACTTTGATGACCGAAGGCACTTCTTACATGTTCCTCACCGGACCGAAAGTTGTGAAAACGGTAACAGGCGAAGACGTTTCCCAAGAAGACCTCGGCGGCGCAAGTGTACATGCTTCCAAATCAGGTGTTACACATTTTACTGCTGCCACCGGTGAAGAAGGTCTGGCTATCATTCGCAAGTTGCTCAGCTATATCCCGCAGAACAACCTGGAAGAAGCACCACTGGTTACTTGTACCGACCCTATCGACCGCATGGACGACCTGTTGAACGAAATTATCCCCGACAGCCCTAACAAGCCTTACGACATGTATGAGGTAATCGGTGCTATTATCGACAACGGCGAATTCCTCGAAGTACAAAAAGACTATGCCAAGAATATCATCATCGGTTTTGCCCGCATGAATGGACAGTCAGTGGGTGTGGTAGCAAACCAGCCGAAATACCTTGCCGGCGTATTGGATAGCAACGCTTCACGCAAAGGCGCACGTTTCGTACGTTTCTGCGATGCCTTCAACATTCCTTTGGTAACGCTGGTAGACGTTCCGGGGTTCCTTCCGGGAACAGGACAGGAATACAACGGCGTCATCCTGCACGGAGCAAAATTACTGTATGCCTACGGAGAAGCCACAGTGCCCAAGGTAACTGTTACTTTACGCAAATCATACGGAGGTTCACACATCGTGATGAGCTGTAAGCAACTTCGCGGCGACATGAACTACGCATGGCCGACTGCCGAAATCGCAGTAATGGGTGGTGCAGGCGCAGTAGAAGTATTATATGCCAAAGAAGCCAAAGAACACGAAAACCCGGCTCAATTCCTGGCGGACAAAGAAGCTGAATATACCAAGCTGTTTGCCAACCCATACAATGCCGCTAAATACGGTTACATTGACGATGTAATCGAACCGAGAAACACCCGCTTCCGCGTTATCCGTGCATTGCAGCAGTTGCAAACCAAGAAATTAATGAATCCGGCTAAGAAGCACGGTAATATTCCACTGTAACAAATTAAACATATATTGTTATGAACAAAAAAAGAATCGGAATATTTATCGCGTTAGTGGCAGCCATCTGTTGCGGCGTGAAGGCACAGAGCACCAGCAGCCTGCGAATCAACGAGGTACTGGTGGTTAACGACCAGAACTATCAAGACGACTACGGCTTGCATAATGCCTGGATAGAGATCTTCAATACCTCTTATGCCACCGTCGACCTGAAAGGTTGCTACTTGACGAACGATAGAAACAACCCGACTAAATATCCTATCCCCAAAAGCGATGTCCTGACACAAATCAAGCCGCGTCAGCATGCTTTGTTTTGGGCAGACGGAATACCTTCGAGAGGTACTTTCCACTTGAACTTTACGCTTGACCCCGATAAAGAGAACTACATTGCTTTGTATGATTCGAATGGTAAGACCCTGATTGACGAAGTAGTTATCCCTGCCGGACAAATCGCCGACCGGTCGTATGCCCGCGAAATGGACGGAAGCCCCAAGTGGGTGGTAAAAGGCGAAGGAGACCACAGCTACGTGACACCGAGCACCAACAACATGACTCTTGACAAGAATGAAAAGATAGAAAACTTCAAGAAACATGATGAAATCGGTATAGGTATGGCTATCATCGCCATGTCTGTCGTGTTTATGGGGCTAGTATTACTCTACGTCTCTTTCAAGGTGGTTGGTAAGGTTGCTGTGAGAATGGGCGAAAAGAACGCCATGAAAGCTACCGGCATCACCGATAAGGGAGTAGCCAAGGAGAAAAACCTCGGAAGCCACACAGGAGAAGAAGCTGCTGCCATCGCTATGGCTATGCATGAATTCCTAAATGACGCACACGACGTTGAAGACATGATTCTGACTATCAACAAGGTGAAACGTACTTATTCACCCTGGAGCTCCAAGATCTATACACTGCGCCAGACTCCAAGAAGATAATTACTAACTCTAATTAACCAAAGAAGCAATGAAACAATATAAATATAAAATTAACGGCAACCTTTACAACGTCACCATCAATGACGTAGAAGACAATATTGCCAACGTTGAAGTAAACGGAACTCCTTATAAAGTGGAGCTTGACACACCTGTCAAAGCAGCTCCGAAGCCTTTAACCCGCCCGGCAGCAGCTCCGAAAACAGAATCAGGCGCTCCGGTTGTACAACGTCCTGCCGCTTCCAGCAAAAAAGACGGCGTGAAGTCTCCCCTGCCCGGCGTCATCCTTGAACTTCGGGTGAAAGAAGGCGATACCGTAAAGAAAGGTCAGACCCTGATTATCCTGGAAGCTATGAAGATGGAAAATAACATCAATGCTCCTAAAGACGGTAAGGTTACAGAAATTAAAGTTAACAAAGGAGATTCTGTACTCGAAGGTACGGACCTCGTAATCATTGAATAATTATGGGAGATTTCTTATCATTCTTAGGGAATAACCTGGCTGATTTCTGGGGATATACCGGTTTTGCCAACGCAACTCCGGGACATCTTGTCATGATAGTAGTCGGATTAATCTTTATCTATCTGGCGGTAGCTAAAGAATTTGAACCGATGCTGCTTATCCCTATCGGCTTTGGTATTCTGATCGGTAACATTCCATTTAATATGGAAGCCGGACTAAAAGTCGGTATTTATGAAGAAGGTTCTGTACTCAACATTCTCTATCAGGGAGTAACTTCCGGATGGTATCCGCCGCTCATCTTTTTGGGCATCGGAGCAATGACAGACTTCTCGGCCCTAATCTCCAATCCGAAATTGATGTTAATCGGAGCTGCCGCCCAGTTCGGTATCTTCGGAGCTTACATTATCGCCTTACTGATTGGATTCGAACCAAACCAAGCAGGTGCTATCGGTATCATCGGCGGCGCAGACGGACCAACGGCTATTTTCTTGTCCTCCAAGCTTGCTCCCAACCTGATGGGTGCTATTGCCGTCTCGGCATACTCTTATATGGCGTTGGTTCCGGTGATACAACCGCCCATCATGCGTGCTCTCACCAATAAACACGAAAGATTAATCCGCATGAAACCTCCCAGAACGGTCTCCCATACGGAGAAGGTGGTTTTCCCCATCGTAGGTCTGTTGCTCACTACTTTCCTGGTTCCTTCAGGTCTGCCTTTGCTGGGAATGCTGTTCTTCGGTAATCTATTGAAAGAAAGTGGCGTAACCCGCCGTTTGGCTAATACGGCAAGCGGTCCGCTGATCGATACAATCACTATCTTGTTAGGATTGACAGTGGGTGCTTCCACTCAGGCTTCACAGTTCCTCACATGGGACTCTGTGTTAATCTTCATCCTGGGTGCGTTCTCCTTCGTAATAGCTACCACTTCCGGCGTTCTTTTTGTGAAGATATTCAATCTCTTCCTCAAGAAAGGCAACAAGATTAACCCGTTGATCGGTAATGCCGGTGTATCCGCCGTTCCCGACTCCGCCCGTATTTCACAATTAGTAGGGTTGGAATATGATCCGACCAACTACTTATTGATGCATGCCATGGGTCCGAACGTAGCAGGAGTTATCGGTTCGGCAGTTGCCGCCGGTATTTTGCTGGGCTTCCTCATGTAAAAGGATATTTTTCCTTTTTACCATTACATTTTCCAGCGCCTTCCTCTGTAATAAAAGGAAGGCGCTTTTTTCTTTGTTAATCTATCTAAAAGCGGAGAAGAAGAATTTCTCTTAGTCAATCTTTTTCGTATCTTTCGCACTATTATACAATTATTCAAACCTAATAGTCTAGAATATGAAAAGATATTTCACTCTGCTTATCCTCGTGGCGACACTTCCGCTAATGGCACAACGCACTACCCACATCCAAGAAGCAATGGCAAATTATGATTATGAAAAGGCAATAGAACTGATTGACAAGGAAAAACCTACACCTGCCCTGCTGCTGCAAAAAGGTAAAGCACAAAAAGAACTGGGACAAAGCCTCGCAGCTCTCACCACCTTCAAAGAGGTGCTGGCACAAGATTCCCTGAGCCAAAGAGCCTACATCGAGGCAGCCGAATGCAGCAAACAGCTCGCTAAATATTCCGATGCATTAAATTTTTATAGGAAAGCCATCGACCTCAACCCGCAAAACAAATATGCCCGCCTGCAATATATAAGCCTGCTTTGCAACACACAGCAATTCAACGAAGCATTTGGCGAAAGCAGCATGATGGCAGAAACAGACAGCTCCCTGGTGGTGCTCCATCTGCAAGCCCAAAGCCTCGAAGGAATGGACGATATGATTGAATCGGCAATAGGCTGCTACCACGTCATTCAAGACAAATATCCCGATGATTATCTGGCAGCGGCTAAGCTGGGAAATCTCTATAATCTACAAAACCTGTACGACTATGCCATTGAAGCCACCGAAAAATACCGGGAACGAGACACTACCAACATAGCCGTGAACCGCCAAAACGCCCTAGCCTACTGCTTGAAGAAAGACTATCCCACCGCTATCCAGCGATATGAATACCTCGTCAGCCAGGGGGACAGTACGTTCCACACTTGCTACTACCTGGGAGTGAGCTACTACGCCGTAGAAAAATATTACGAATCCCACGACTTCCTCGAGATTGCCCATAAGTATGAACCCAACAATGTGAACCTGCTTTATTACCTGGGACGTGCCAGCGCCAAAACTTCCTGGAAGAAACAAGGAGTAGAATACCTGGAAGAAGCCCTGGCGATTACCATCCCTCAAGACAGTACGCTGATTCAATTATATAAAGGACTAAGGGAATGTTGCCGCCTCGCGGGGGATGCACCCAAAGAAATACAAGCCACGAAAGATTTATATAAATATGATAAAAACAACCATATCTTGCTCTACACCCTGGCAAGAGTATACGCCTATCGGCTGAAAGATAAAAAAACAGCCATGCGCTATCTCCAAGCCTTCCTCAAGACCAAGCCTAAAGACGCCTCCACACCGAAAAAGCAACCAAAGGAAGAAAACGAAGAAACGCAGTTGGAAGAAAAAAACTACTACCATGCCGCCGAAGAGTGGTTGGTAAACCTCCAAAAAGAGATTCAGAAAGAAGAATTCTTTATAGGAGGCACATCGGGAGCGCAGTGAAAACGTTTGCATAAATATAACCGCACACAACAAAAAAGAAGTGGAGCGGCTTTCGATAAAATGCCCTATATTAGCATCGTCAAAACATCACTAACAATGCTAATATCATGAAGAAAGTATTATTTATCTTAAGTTCCCTCCTGTTATCACTTGGCACACACGCAACAATGAATGTGAACAAAATCGACCCGCCTTTCTGGTACACGGGCATGCAAAGCCCCGAACTGCAACTGATGGTCTATGGAGAAGGAATAGCAAACGCCGCCGTAGCGGTAGACTATCCCGGAGTCTCTTTGGGAAGCACCGTCAGGCTGGAAAGTCCCAATTATCTGCTCGTCTACCTGTCACTGGACAAAGACGTGAAACCCGGGAAAATGAAACTCACTTTTACCCAAGGCAAAAAGCGGATAGTACAGGAATATGAACTGAAAGCAAGGGCAAAGAAAGGAACCGAGCACAAAGGCTTCGATGCTTCAGACGCTCTTTACCTGCTCATGCCCGACCGCTTTGCCAACGGCAATCCGGAAAATGACAACATACCGGGAATGGCAGAATATAAAGTAGACCGCAACGACCCGAACGCCCGCCATGGAGGCGACCTTGCCGGTATAGCCAACAACCTGGATTATTTCTCTAACCTCGGCGTGACAGCCCTTTGGTTTACTCCCGTGCTGGAGAATAATATGACCGGAGGTTCTTACCACGGATATGCCACTACGGACTACTACAAAGTAGACCCCCGCTTCGGAACCAACGAAGAATACCGTTCGTTGATTGAGAAATGCCACGCACGGGACATCAAGATTGTAATGGATATGATATTCAACCACTGCGGCGTGGAACATCCCTGGATTAAAGACATGCCCTCAAAAGACTGGTTCAACTATCCCGACTACCAAAACAACTTTGTACAGACCTCTTTCAAGCTCACTCCCCACGTAGACCCTTATACATCGAAATACGACTTCGACCAAATGAACAACGGCTGGTTTGTAGAAGCTATGCCCGACCTGAACCAACGCAACCCGCATGTCTACAAATACCTGGTACAGAACAGCTTCTGGTGGATAGAATATGCCGGCATCGACGGCATCCGCATGGATACTTACCCGTATGCCGACTATCAGGCTATGAGCAACTGGATGAAAGAGTTGAACGAAGAATATCCCAATTATAATGTAGTGGGAGAAACCTGGGTGACCGAACCCGCCTACACCGCCTGGTGGCAAAAAGACTCCAAACTCTCCGCCCCCTTGAACAGCAACCTGAAGACAGTGATGGACTTCAGCTTCTACGATAAAATCAACCTGGCACAAAAGGAAGAGACAGACGGATACTTCACCGGGCTAAACCGCATCTACAACAACTTCGTTTATGACTTCCTTTATCCCAATCCATCTTCGGTATTGGCATTCTATGAAAACCATGACACCGACCGCTTCCTCGGCGAAGGTCAAGACCTGGATTTGCTGAAACAAGCCACTACCATCTTGCTCACCACCCACCGCATCCCGCAACTGTATTACGGAACGGAAATCATGATGAACGGCGTCAAAAGCAAAAGTGACGGATACGTACGCAAAGACTTCCCCGGCGGATGGACGGAAGACAAAGAAAACGCCCTCACCGCTGCCGGAAGAAACAAACTCCAAAATGAATGCTACAACTTCTACCGCACCCTGCTGAACTGGCGAAAAGGAAATGAAGTGATTGCCAAAGGCACTATGGTCCAGTTCATGCCCCAGAACGGAGTGTACGTCTATGCACGCCAATATGAAGGAAAAACAGTTCTTGTCATGCTCAACGGGACAGACAAAGCCGTCACCCTGCCTCTAAAGTTTTATAGTGAACTGCTTGCAGACAAAACGCAAGGCAAAGACATCCTGACGGGCAAGACCGTGATACTGGAGAAACAACTCGAAATGACACCTCGCCAAACTCTGGTTATCGAGCTTTAAAACAATTTATAAACTTATACATAAAAAATAAGGGCGCGCCTTCAAAGAGGAAATTCCTCCGAAGACGCGCCTGTCATTTTTCAATCGCTCAAAACCCGACTTTACAAAAAACTGCTATTTTAATAACTCATTGATTTGGTTTACCAATGAATTGAATTCTTCTTCATTATAAAGACGGGTAAGTTTCACAATCTTCCCTTCTTTGTCAATCAGCACATTGCGCGTAATGCCAGCTTCACGCAAAGCATACTTGGCAAAAATATCCGCTCCCAGGTCCAGCCCCAACGGGTAAGTGACTCCGGTAGACTTGGCAAAAGCCAGCACTTTATCCAACGGTTCGTCCCTATCTATGCCAATGAGAACAAAGTCTTTGTTATCTTTATGTTTCTGCCAAATATCCTTCTCGATATACGGCATCTCTTTCCGGCACACCCCGCACCAACTGGCAGTGAACTGCAACATCACCACTTTTCCGCGCAGAGAAGAAAGAGCCACCTTTTGTCCATCCGTCAAAGTGACGGTGAAGTCGGGAGCAGTCTCCCCCACCCGCACAATATAACCCGTGCTATCAGCCTGGGCAACCGCAGTTTCATCCGCTTCCACTTTCACGCTATCGCCAGCCACGCCTCCTTGGCCCGCCTTCCTGGTGTTTCCGGAACAAGCCATCATGCCTGCTGACAAAAGAAATATCATACAAACATTCAACCAATTCTTTTTCATCTTTCACTATCTACATTATAACTGAGACAAAGATAAGGAATAAATTCGAAAAACCCTAACCATCCGTTAAAGAAGAGAACAATAAAAGGTTGCTATTGTTGTTCCTTCACTCACTTAAAAACCAAACAAAGATGGAAAAAGAAGAAAAAAAGGGTTTGCAGAACCCGCTGACCCAATATTATCATGGAGAATATCCGGTGCAACAACAGAAAGCACCGGGCATACAGTCTGAAATGAACCCCAAACCGGACTGCGGAGAAGAAAGTTACGTGGGACACAACCGGCTCGAAGGCCGCAAGGCACTTGTCACCGGCGGAGACTCCGGCATAGGACGTGCCGCTGCCATCGCCTATGCCCGCGAAGGCGCCGACGTAGCCATCAACTATCTTCCTTATGAACAGAGCGACGCCGAAGAAGTGGCCTGCCTGATAGAGCAAGCCGGACGGAAAGCCATCCTGATTCCCGGAGACCTGAAAGATGAAGATTTCTGCAAGCAACTTGTAGAGGATGCACGCGAGAAACTGGGTGGTCTGGACATCCTGGCGCTAGTAGCCGGCAAGCAAGTAGCCGCCAAGTCCATCGAAGAAATCACCACAGAACAGTTGCGCGAAACCTTCGAAACGAACATCTTCGCTATGTTCTGGATTGTAAAAGCCGCCTTGCCCTACCTGCAACCGGGCTCCACCATCATCACCACCACTTCGATTCAGGCATTCAAGCCGAGCAAGTTCCTGCTTGACTATGCTCCCACCAAAGGAGCCATCCTCGACTTCACCCGTGCACTGGCGAAACAAGTGGCATCCAAAGGCATCCGCGTAAACGGTGTGGCTCCGGGTCCCATCTGGACACCGCTACAAGTAACAGGCGGCCAGCTTAAAGAGAACATCGCCAAATTCGGGCAAGACACCCCGATGAAGAGAGCCGGACAACCGGCGGAACTGGCAGCAGTATACGTACTCCTTGCCTCACCCGAATCCAGCTATACTACCGCCGAAATATATGGTGTCACAGGAGGAAACCATACAACTTAAAGAGCAAAAGAAGACAACAAAAGCCAGTCCACTCCCAGGCATACCGCCTTCGAGAATGGACTGGACTACTTTCAACACGAAAAATCGCCTGTCTAACGCCTTAATCTCCCTTATTTATCATATCTTTGACGGAAACTTATCCTTGAATCGCGAAGGTGGTTCATTTAAATTACGAGAATAATTCATCTAAATTACATGGGTAGTTTAGATAAACCACTATCGTGATTCACAATTGAATCAGAAAAGGCAAAGTGATAAGTCAGTGAGAATCAGATGAATAGTATTAACTCATAAACTCCTTAGTTAGAATGGCTATATTATACGACTGGTATGAGAATCCCGGAGAATCTGAGGATTCTGAAGAGAAAGGCTTGCATCCCCGCATTTTCCTGAACGGCAAAGTAGACACCGGGAAACTTTGCCGGATGATTCAGGGTCGCAGCTCGCTATCGGTGGGCGACATAAAAAGTGCTATAACCATGTTGGCACAGGTTTGCAGCGAAGAACTTCGCGAAGGACGTCAAGTGCATATCGAGGGACTCGGCTACTTCACCCCTATTTTGGGTAGCACGGAGAAAGTGACGCGCAGCACCCGGCAAAAATCAATGAAGATGAAACTAAAGACTATCGGATTCCGTCCCGATGCCGTTTTGCGTGGTGAGTTGGTGGGAGTCAAAGCCACCCCGACCGGGCATGCACGCCATTCGCAGTCATTGTCGGCAGCGGAAATAGACATCCGGTTGAAGGAATACTTTGCCAAGCATGACTTCATGCTCCGTTCCGACTTTCAGCAAGCATGTCTCATGACGCGTACTACTGCCAACCGCCATCTCCGCCGCCTGTTGGAAGAAGGGAAGCTGGAGAATGTGGGCAAGCGCAAGCAACCGATTTATGTACCGGCAGCAGGACACTACGGCGTGGAGAGAGACATGAGGCGATAAAATTCGTTTCTAAAACATGACCTTAAGCAGTCGCAACCAAGTTCTTATGCCTAAATCAAATCCTGCTGTTTGCAAACTCTGGAAAACTTCTTCATAGAGGTTGCTGGGAAGCAAGACAAGTTCATCAGCCTTTCTGGGAGTGCTGACATGGAAACAACTTTTTAGTCGTGCATAGACAAGATGGAGCCGGGCATCTTGCAGACTTCTCAAACAAGCTACGGGATGTTCCTCCGCTCCTGTCCATAAGCTTTCTACAAGTGGCAGAGCTGTTTCCTTTTGTTGAAAAGTGAGCTGTTCCATTCTTTTCCTGGAAATAGGATGATGGCGCAGTTCTTCTACGATTTCTGCCACTTGCGAAGGGGGGAATCCGAATAATTCTGGCGGAAACTTAAGTGTCACGTCCATCCATGCAGAGAACTCCAAGTCGAAGTGGTCATCTTCTATCAGTAAAAATCCTTTTTCAAATCCTCCCCATGCATCCATGCCATCGCAATACCAGTTTGCCCGGTCTGCATTGATATACAACCTTGCCATCTGATAAGGTTCTTTACAAAGAAGTGCATCCTTTTCAATGTGGAACAACACAGTGCTAAGACATTCGGAAAACTGAGTATTACAGTCTTGAACGGGGTCTTCATCCGCATCTCTCTCATTGACATACTGTTGCAACAAGAAAATCGCTTTATAAAGGTCGTCGCCTATAGGCACGAAATGAGGGTCTTGCAGTGTAGCCATCTCTATTAGTATTACTTCATTAAAAATGGAATGACAGTGCAAAGAAGAAGCTTTCCTCTCAATCTAACTAAAAAATGCATTCCTAAATTATGAATGAAGGCATAATTAGCACTCATAATTTATGAGTATAAGAATTTCTAGTTATATTTGCAAAAACAAAACTTTTATCAGAAAACAATTGTTCAACACAAAAAGAAAGAAAAGATATGGAAGAAGAAAAGAAAGTAACCGAAATCAATAAAGAGATTGACAAAATAGAAGATAAAGCGGAAACATTGCCCAATGTCCATCATGGACATAACATACGACGTGTCCGCATAATGAAAGATATAAAACAAGAGATGCTGGCTGAAAAAATGAATGTAACTCAAAGTATGATTTCCCGCTACGAAAAGGAAAAGGTTTTGAATGACGATGTTCTTAATCAAGCTGCCCAAGCTTTAGAAGTTCCCGTAGAACATCTTAAAACGATGGAGGAAAATCTGCCGGAATCTACATTCGGTACGAATAATAATACATTTACCACTACTAATACCAATAGTTATAATACCAAAGGAGGAGCTCAAGTAATAGAGGAAGGAGTTATAATAAATAATAATCCTATTAATCCAACAAATCATTCCGATAATAATTCCGATAATAATTCCAGTGATGCACTTGACAAAGTGCTCGAACTCTATAGACACCTTTTACAAGAGAAAGAGGAACGATATGCTTCCATCGAAAAAAGCTTGGAAGAAATAAAGCAGAAATTGAAAGATTAAACGCTTACACGCGGTAGTATCCCCATTCTTCTCTCATTGTAAAGAAAGAGTCTCCCTAGGTAGTAAGGTGTTAAAAACATAGAAAAATGACCATCATAGCCAATCCCATATACGATTCCGTGTTCAAGTTCCTCATGGAAGACGAACGCGCTGCAAAGGTACTCCTTTCAGCCCTGCTGAAAAAGGAAGTACGCGAACTGAAAATGTGCCGCAACGAGTATACCAACTTGCAACAGTCACGTATCTCCCTCTTCCGCATCGACTTCTCCGCCAAATTGGTGGATGCCTCCGGGAAAGAAGAACTGGTGTTGATAGAACTTCAGAAGACCTGGCTTGCCACCGAAACGCTACGTTTCCGCCAATACCTCGGCGCCCAATACATGAACAAGGAGAACATGCCCGAATCGGACAATCCCAAGGGGTTCGGCCTGCCCATCATCTCCATCTATATCCTGGGACACAAGTTGGGAGACTTGCAGCAACCCGTAGTCTACGTCCGCCGTCACTACTTAGACTACGATGACCAACAGATTGAGGCGGGCGTTCCCGACCCCTTCATCGAAAGCCTGACGCATGACAGCGTAATCGTGCAGATTCCCTATCTGAAAGGTCGCGCCCGCAACCATTTGGAACGCCTCCTCAACGTATTCGACCAGGACTACCGCATTGCTGCCGATGACCACCTCCTTAGCATCGACGACGAAGGAATGAGAGGTGACGAACGCTTGTTGCTGAACCGCCTTGTGATGGCCGCGGCTTCGCCCGAAATAAGACGGGACATGCAGGTGGAAGACGAAATTCTTTCGGAGATAGAGGCGCGGGATACGACGATTATGCTGAAGGAGAAGGCGATTAAAGAGAAGGAGCAGATGATTGAGCAGAAGGAGCAGGTAATTGAGCAGAAGGAGCAGGTAATTGAGCAGAAGG
>JAUUNK010000426.1 GCA_030844565.1 Bacteroides ovatus | reverse complement strand
GGTCGGCAAGCCTTTTCAGTAAGTCTTTCGGCATTTGTGCGTCATAGACGAAACGTATCGGCTCTCCTTTCTTCCGGCTTTTCACGCCTTTGGCTATCTTCTGTAGCACGCCGGTGCGCAGATCGCTATCCATTTCCATTTCGGCGTCCTTAGTGAACTTGAAAGTATACGCTTCATAGTCGGTGTAATCGGTTCCTACGAAAATCATTGGCAGGCAGTAGCGGATAACATCATCTAGAAACATCAGGTAGGTTTTGCCTTCTGCTTGCGGGAGTTGGATGAAGCGCCCGAATTCCGAGACGGGCAGCTCGATGACGGCGTAGTCCCTCTCTTTTATTTTTCCTTCTCCGTCTTTGCGGAGAAGGCGGACGGCGAGATAGATGTCTTCGTCCGCTTGGTCGTCCAGTGGATGGGGACCGTTGAGGAAGAGCGGATGGGTGGAACTATTCAGTTTCCCACGATAGAAGGAGGTGATGAAATCTTGTTGTTCAGGCGACATTTCGGTTTCCTTGATGACATGTATATTCTCCTTCTTCAGTTCCTCCATGATGGTGGCAAACGTTTCTTCGAACTGCTTGTAGTAGCGGTTGTGCAGTTTGCCTATTTGTTTGAGGGTTTTCAAGGCCACGCTTTGTTCTTTTTTGATATTCTTATCGTTATATTCCACGATACGGTTCAGCGTGGCTACCCTTACGCGGAAAAATTCGTCGAGGTTGTTAGAATAAATCCCCAGGAAGGCGAGCCGTTCCAGCAAAGGGACTTCCGGCCGGGCTGCTTCCAGTAAGATACGTTGGTTAAAAAACATCCAGCTAATGTCGCGCTCTACGTAGGGACATTTCTCTTTTACTTCGTCTCGTTTCATGATGAAGAACTTCTATTGATATTTTTATATATGGATAGAAACACTTATATTCGCAAAAGTATTGAAAGGCATATCGTTAAAAAACATAGAATATATGAAATCATTGAATTATTCCGTCATCCGCATGCTGTTTGCTTTAGTCATCGGATTGGTATTGGTGTTGTGGCCTGATGCGGCTACCGATTATATTGTAATCACTATCGGGGTTGCTTTCCTGATTCCCGGAGTGATAAGCCTGTTGGGGCACTTTACGGCGAAGCCTGTGGAGGGGAAGAGCCATCGCTTTCCCGTCGAAGGAGTCGGCAGTACGTTGTTCGGTTTGTGGCTGATTATCACGCCGGACTTCTTTGCAGACCTGTTGATGTTCTTGTTGGGATTTATCCTGATTATGGGAGGCGTATACCAGCTTGCTTCTTTGGCGGCTGTGAGGAGATGGGCTCCGGTTCCCGCGGGTTTCTATCTGTTGCCTTCGCTTATTCTCATTGCAGGCATTGTGGCATTGTTCAATCCTACGGGAGTGCGCAACACGGCATTGATTATCATTGGCATCAGCAGCCTTGTGTATGCCTTGACGGAGTTGATTAACTGGATTCGCTTTACCCGCCGCCGCCCTAAAAAAGCGGGACCGCTCGATGGGGATGTCATCGAGGATGCAAAGATAATAGAGGAGTAGGGGAGAAGTAAAAGACAGCGGTTGGGTGACAAAGAACTTTTTGAGGCTTCTCCTTGTTGACTCTTCTATAACCTATTTAATAAAGAAGAAAAGATGAATGTAGCAGATAGATTGGAGACGGCGGCGCAGACCACTTATCTGGTGTTAGTCGTGTTTTATGCCGACTGGTCTCCCCATTACGAATGGTTGGAGCCAGTGCTTCGGGAGTATGAGAAGAGAGTGGTGGAAGTGGTGAGAGTGAACATCGAAGATGATAAAACTATTGCCGAGTCGATGAACGTGGAGACTGTGCCTGCCTTTGTGTTGCTGCAAAGCGGAAAAGAGCTTTGGCGACAGGTGGGAGAATTGACAATAGAAGAGTTTAAAGAGGTACTCGATGACTTCAGGTGAGGGGTGAGCACCTCACCCACCTCTGGGTGAGCACCTCACTAATTTAGCAGGGCTGGAAAACAGAAAGC
>JAUUNK010000097.1 GCA_030844565.1 Bacteroides ovatus | reverse complement strand
CCTTGACCTCAATGCCAACCACGTCCTGCACCATCTCGTTAAGTCCTTCTATATGCTGAATATTGACCGCCGTGATCACACTGATACCGGCATCCAGTATATCCATGACATCCTGCCAACGCTTTTCGTTCTTACTGCCTTCGACATTGGTATGAGCCAATTCGTCAACGATGACAACTTCAGGATGGATACTGAGAATCGACTGCAAGTCCATCTCTTCGATCTCTTTTCCTTTATAAAATATCTTGCGGCGGGGGATGATAGGCAATCCTTCCACCAATGCCTCCGTCTCGACTCGCCCATGTGTTTCTATATAACCGATCTTGACATCGATACCGCTTTCCAGTAATTGGTGGGCATCTGATAGCATCCGATACGATTTACCTACACCGGCAATCATGCCGATGTAGATTTTAAAATTGCCACGACGAGACTTTTTCAACAAATCTAAAAAATGTTGTACACTTTGTTCTCGGTCCATGCGTATTATTATATCAAGGTCTTAAAGAAATTCCCAAGACAAGATGGGCATCCTCCATGCGAGGGTTCCAAATTGCCTGTGTAAAAATAGGTAATGAGAAAGAATCCGTGATTTTGATATCTTTCGTTGCTTTCAATGCAACATTCGTTACTGCAAATCCACTATTTACATCACCTCCATACGTAGTTATTCCCGCATCATACGGAAGAACACCACAAGTTGCATTCAGATCGACGCCCTTCACTGTGAATGGAAAATTCAACTCCACATAAGAAGAATAGTTTTGGTTTCCATTTTCATCTTTGTCTTGACCGGCAAACATGAAATTCCAGGCGATAGACAAAGGTAACTTCTCAATAGGCAAAGTGTAAGCCAAACCTGCTTCAAAATGGTGATCTGTTTCATGGCTTTTGAAGTTAAAATAACGGCAAGAGCCTTGCCCTGCCCACCATAAGCTAGCGACAGATAATGTAGGACCAGCTGATCCGAATGTATACGCTGCCGTTAAATCTATCTCTTTAGCCGCAGGCATAGATGTAGAGTTTGCTCCCTGAAAATCGGTAGATCCCCAGGCTGTCAAAGAGAAATTACCTACCCCCAGTGATAGTGTCGGCTGGAAGCTAGCACCAGTCTGGTAGAAACCACGCCAAATATAGGAACTTACCAAATCTCCCTGCACAGAAAAACTTACTTTACCATCCTCTTCCTGTGCATTAGCCAACGTAGAAGATGCCATTGAGAATACAATTGCCAAGGCTGCTACTTTTTTTACGAATGATTTCATAACCTAAATCTAATTGACTTATTAAAATTTGTTATTTGTTATTTGATGCTTGATCAAGCGCAACATTTAATTTCAATACATTTACTTTCTCCGTTCCGAACATACCCAATAACGGTTTCTCAACATGAGAATTGACGATACCCATGACCTTTTCTTCCGACCATCCACGAGCGTCCGCTACACGTTTGGCCTGTGCATAAGCCGCTTTCGGTGAGATATGGGGATCCAAACCGGAACTGCTGGCTGTGATGATTTCAGCCGGAACTTTTTCACGGGTTAGGTAAGGATGATGAACCAAGAATGTATCAATACGTTCTTCCAACAAAGCTAAATGTTCTTCATTGGAAGGTCCCTTGTTACTACCTGCCGAACTGGATGCATCGTAACCGTCACCAGCATGGGAAGGACGTCCCCAGAAATAAATATCTTGCGTGAAATTCTGACCAACGTTGGCGGCCCCCACTACTTTTCCATTCAATGTAACCAGTTCTGCATTACCTTTATTCGGTCCTGCCACTTGGGCAAACAACCACAAAACGAAGATGTAGAAAACACTGAAGAACAAACAAAATGCAATTGTCAGTCTTAATGATTTAAAAAGATTTGATATCATAATGAATTATTGTTTTATTTTCTTAACCTTCCTCCTATCTTCATACAGAGGGAGGAAGGTTTTTAATATTGATTTTACTTTTACATGAATAAACTTACAATCATATCTATCAACTTGATACCAATGAACGGGGCAATTACACCGCCCAAACCGTAGATCAGCAAGTTGCGACGAAGCAATGCGGAAGCACCGATCGGTTTATAAGCCACACCACGTAATGCCAGAGGGATCAGAATCGGGATGATGATCGCATTAAAGATGATCGCACTTAGGATCGCTGATTCCGGACTGTGCAGGTGCATGATGTTCATCGGGGCCAATGCCGGGATCGTAACCATGAACAGAGCTGGTACGATAGCGAAATACTTGGCCACGTCGTTAGCGATACTGAAAGTAGTCAGCGTACCGCGAGTCATCAGCAACTGTTTACCGATTTCGACAATCTCGATCAGTTTCGTTGGGTCGTTGTCCAAATCAACCATATTACCAGCTTCCTTGGCAGCCTGCGTACCACTGTTCATTGCGACACCAACGTTTGCCTGAGCCAAGGCCGGGGCATCGTTCGTACCGTCCCCCATCATGGCGACCAGCTTACCGTTTTCCTGTTCCTTACGGATATAGTTCATCTTGTCTTCCGGTTTGGCTTCGGCGATATAATCGTCTACACCGGCTTTTTCAGCGATATATTTTGCGGTCAACGGGTTATCACCGGTTACCATTACCGTCTTCACACCCATCTTACGCAAACGTTCAAAACGTTCTTGGATCCCCGGTTTGATGATATCCTGTAATTCGATCACACCGATGATGAAATCATCCTGTGAAACAACCAACGGAGTACCGCCGTTACTCGTAATCTTCTGAACCAAATCGGCCACCTCTTTCGGATATTTGTTGCCGGCAGCCTCACTCATCTTACGAATAGCATCAAAAGCTCCTTTACGGATGCGAGTACCATTTGCCAAATCCACCCCTGAACATTTAGTTTCTGCCGTAAACTTGATCATCTTTGATCCGGATGTATTCAAATCATGTACACGTACACCTTTTTCACGTCCCAGTTCCACGATTGACTTACCTTCGGGCGTATCGTCAGAAAGAGAGGACAGTAGACAAGCTTGTACAAAAGAGTGTTCGTCAATGCCGGATACCGGATAGAACTGGGTTGCTTTACGGTTACCGATCGTGATCGTACCAGTCTTGTCGAGCAGCAAAGTATCAATGTCACCAGCTGTTTCAACCGCCTTACCGGATTTGGTGATCACATTAGCAGACAACGCACGATCCATACCGGCAATACCGATGGCAG
The DNA here is from genome assembly GCA_030844565.1 of Bacteroides ovatus. Classification (GTDB taxonomy): domain Bacteria; phylum Bacteroidota; class Bacteroidia; order Bacteroidales; family Bacteroidaceae; genus Bacteroides; species Bacteroides ovatus_A. Next base: position 14,369 of record JAUUNK010000097.1, on the reverse strand, counting down.
ATAACAAACCACCGATCGTAGTAGGGATCAAACAAACGAACAAAGAGATAAAGGCCGCGATCGTAATCGTCGTGTTGGAATAATCAGCAAACGGTTTCAAGGTACCGCAAACAACAACGAATACCAATGTAAAACCTGCCAGCAAGATTGTCAAGGCGATTTCGTTCGGAGTTTTCTGGCGAGAAGCTCCTTCCACCAAGGCGATCATCTTATCCAAGAAACTTTCACCCGGTTCGGTCGTCACTTTCACCTTGATCTGGTCGGACAATACTTTCGTACCGCCTGTTACAGAACTCTTGTCTCCACCCGCTTCACGGATCACCGGAGCAGATTCACCTGTGATGGCGCTTTCATCGATAGAAGCCAGACCTTCGATAATTTCACCATCGGAAGGAATCGTGTCGCCGGCTTCACAAATAAAGATGTCGCCTTTCTTCAACTGAGAAGAACTGACCGTTTCGATCTTGTTACCGACACACAATTTGGCAGGAGTTTCTTCCCGGGTCTTACGCAAACTGTCGGCCTGTGCCTTGCCTCGTGCCTCTGCAATCGCCTCTGCGAAGTTGGCGAAAAGCAACGTGGCGAACAATACAATAAACACTAAGATATTGTAACCGAAAGATCCTTGTGTCGTATCACCGGTGGTAGCCGCCCAAATCGTAACAAACAACATGACGAATGTCACCACCTCCACGATAAACATGATCGGGTTACGGAACATCATCCGCGGATTCAACTTAATGAATGATTGCTTCAAACTTTCTATAACGAGCTTCTTTGGAAATAAAGAAGCAGTTTTGTTATTTCTCATCTTCTTAATCTGTCAATTAGTAAATACTAAAATATTCGGCGATCGGGCCTAATGTTTGTGCCGGGAAGAATGACAAGGCAGCAACGATGACGATTACGAAGAATGTCATCACACCGAATGTAACCGTATCAGTCTTTAATGTACCCGCACTCTCCGGAGTGTACTTCTTGTTTGCCAAAAGACCTGCAATAGCTACCTGTCCGACAATTGGCAAATAACGTGAAATGATCAGTGCCAAACCGCAAGTGTAGTTCCAGAAATAGGTATTGTCGCCTAATCCTTCAAAACCGGAACCGTTGTTAGCAGAAGAAGAAGTATATTCATATAACATTTCACTGAAACCATGGAAACCAGGGTTGTTCAACCAGCCACCCTCGCTCTCTACGAATTCAGGGGCATATACCCATACGTAGGAAGAGATAGCCGTAAAGATCAAAATCACGAATGGGTGAGCCAACGAAACGATCGTTGCAATCTTCATTTCTCGGGCTTCTACCTTTTTACCTAAGAATTCCGGCGTACGTCCGACCATCAAACCGCTGATGAATACGGCTATAATCAAGAATGCATAGTAGTTCATGAAACCTACGCCGACACCACCAAACCATGTATTGATCTGCATGTTCAACATCTCCACCATACCAGAAAGAGGCATTGTACTGTCGTGCATACCGTTAACGGAACCATTAGAGGTGACGGTCGTAGTCACAGACCACAAAGCGGTTGCGCCCGGACCCAGACGGGTTTCCTTACCTTCCATAGCACCGCAAGACTGGTCAATACCCATCTCGTCGATTTTCGGGTTACCTGCCATCTCATAGTGAACGTTACAGAATACCCCCAAAAGATAAGCAAACAGCATCACACCATAGATCACATAACCTAACTTTTTACGTTTCAGATAAAATCCCAAAGCAAATACCAATGCCATCGGAATGATCAGAATAGACCAACATTCTACAATATTGGTCAGGTAAGTCGGGTTTTCCAATGGGTGAGAAGAGTTTACTCCGAAGTAACCACCACCATTCGTACCTAACTGTTTAATCGGAACGATTGCAGCTGTAGGACCTTGTGAAACAGTTTGTTCAGCTCCTTCCAATGTCGGGATTGTCATTTTGGAGTCAAAGCCCATCGGCGTACCTTGTATGATCAGGATGAAACCCACGATCAGAGACATCGGGAAAAGGATACGTGTACAGCTGATCACTAAATAGTGCCAGAAGTTGCCGATTGTTTTAGTTGTTTTGGCGGCCATCGACTTCATAATTCCAGCCATGGCAGCCATACCTGTTGCAGCAGTGATGAACTGGAACAACATGATGACGAACAACTGTGTAAAATAAGTCAAACCGCTTTCTCCGCTATAGTGCTGCAAGTTACAGTTAACCATGAAACTAATACACGTGTTGAACGCCAAATCTGGACTTTGTCCGCTGTTCCCATCAGGATTCAAAGGAAGATATCCTTGCGATACCAACAGGATCATACCCCAGAAGAACCAAAATACGTTTATAATAAGCAGAGATTTCAAGAATGCCTTCCAATCCATCTCTTCATTGGGGTTGATACCCGCCAGCTTGTAAATAAATCTTTCAATTGGAGCCATGAAACGCATGCAGTCGTTTCCCTCCTTATACACCTTGGCGATATGCTTTCCCAGCGGGTAACTGATAACCAGCAGCAGCAATATCTGCAATGCTACACCTAAAATTTCTGTATTCATCTTTTCACTTAAAAAAACTAATTACCATTAAAACTTTTCGGGCTTAATTAGGACATACATCAAATACCCGAAGATCAATAAGCAAAGTATAAACAGTGCTAAAAACATAATTTAATTCTCCTTTCTTACATTAAATTTTCTCAAACCAGTCCACACACTTGAAGAAAAACCAATAGCATGCTACACCGGTAGCACACAAGAACAAAAATGATAACGTATCTTCCATACTTGTCTTTTTTAATTGTTAATACTATTTATTTGTTTTCCACCCTACTATATGCCAAAGCTGTGCCAAAAAATCGAGTTCTTGCACAATGCATTGTTTATCAGTTATATAATCAAAAAATAATATTATTATGTAATATGCTCAATCCTTTTCAAAAGGAAAAAGATATTTTCATTTTGAAAAGGTATATAAAAAAGGCAAGCTGCCTGTTTTAGGTAAACCTACCGGGTATGCAAGAACAAAGTGTTCCACATTATAGTCCATAGGCTTCCATCTTCCTATAAAGTGTGGTTAAGGCTATCCCAAGAGGACGAGCAGCTTCGGGTTTGTATCCGTTAGTATGTTGGAGAACTTTCTGAATGTGGTGCTTTTCAACGCTGACTAGGTCCAATTCAATATTATTCCCCGTATTTTCAGATAATTGACATTTCCTTTCCATGGACATCGTTTTATGGCTGCCATATATTTTTTATGATCACTTTAAATCTCACCAAAATCTTTAGATATCTGCCCTGCACAGGCAGGCTTCCAACAATCGAAATTTCTCTTTTTAGCTAAAATCATGTTATTGATTATAGGCAATTCGCAACTTTCGCTGATATATAAAATAGCATGTCCTTGAGCTGTTGTTTTCAATTGTTTTCTTAATGTGTTCCAAGCTTCTGTATCAGAAATAAAATATTGCGATGCGGTAGACTCCGTTTCATACACCAGTTTGTATTCATTCAGCACCAATTCATTTTCCTGATTTGTCTTCTTTTGAGGATAGCATAAATAGGCAATTCCTGTCAAAAGGATGATTCCTGTAAAAGTATTCAGCAGATATTTAAAATAATAATCATTTTCGAAGACATAGAATTCATTGATGCTACCACATATACATACGCTAGCCACTAACAGTAATATTACCGTTATCCGTTGCTTTAAAAATTTCATCCGCATATTCTTTTCCATTTGTATCCTAATTTTTGAAATCAAATCCTTTAAATAAGCCGTGAATAAATTATATCCACGGCTCAAAAAGAAAAAAACAATTCAAATCTTTACAGAATGAATGGAGAAAAAGATTTTGGTACACATAAAACAACTTTAATTGCAATAATATATAATATGAAACTCATATCCTTCTATGAGCAACCAAGTACTTCTTGCAAGGCCACCATTTTTCAATCCTGTTTTTCAAAATGAAAAAATACCCCAAAACACCAATCCAGCTTGTTACTAGTAACAGAACGATAATCTTGTTTTTGATCCTTTGAGGAACATCTTTTTTTATTAAATTGCTGATTGCCCATACAGAGGCAAGCGAGCCTAACTGATAAATAAAAAATACCATTTTGTTTCTTTGTTGTTCTACATTGTTTCTTATAGCAGACAACCGAAGATGAATATTAATGATACTTTCTTCGGAAATCTAAACTGATAAAGATAATGCCAAAATCAGACCAATTAGAAAACAACAAACATAAATCACTATATATCAATTGATTAAAAATATTAATTCTAAATTGAAAGTAAAAAAAACAACTAAAATGAAAAAGTGTTTTTCATTTTGGTAATATTACTTAGGCTTCCCTATTTGCAAACATCTGTTTATCAATGACAAATACAAATTGGTATGGATTTTGCTTTGTGTTGTATATAATATTTCAAATATGAGATTATTTATCATTTCGAATAGGTTGCCTGTAAAAGTTACACGTTCCTCCGATGGAAAATTTGTTTTTTCACGGAGCGAAGGAGGGCTGGCTACAGGTTTGAAGTCATTGGACGTTGATTGTGAAAAACATTGGATTGGTTGGCCTGGCGTCTGCGTAGAACAAAAGACGGAAAAAGATGACATTTGCAGTCAATTGGAAAAAAATAATTATCATCCGGTATTCTTATCCGACAGGCAGTATGAAAATTACTACGAAGGATATAGCAACAGTACCCTATGGCCCCTCTGTCATTACTTTTTTGCTTATACGTTATATAAAAAGAACTTTTGGGAATCATATAGGGAAGTCAATGCTGTTTTTTGTGAAGAGATATCTCGGATAGTTGAACCTAATGATTGGGTTTGGGTACAGGACTATCAGTTAATGCTGTTGCCGGGCATGCTCCGTGAGAAGTTTCCCAACCTTCATATCGGGTATTTCCACCATATTCCGTTCCCTTCACATGAACTTTTCCGGATTCTGCCCGAAAGGGTCGAGATCCTGAACGGACTTTTGGGAGCCGACTTTGTCGCTTTTCACATTCACGATTATATGCGTCATTTCATCAGTGCGACGGAACGCATCCTTCATAAGAATTTCAATCTGGATGAAGTTCAAATGAATGATCGTGTAACCCGTGTGGATGCATTACCGATGGGGATAAACTATGATCTTTATCACAATGTGATAGCTGATGACAAAGTCCACCACGCAGTAGAGAAAACACGACTTCTATTTGGAGATCATAAGTTAATCATATCGGTAGACCGACTGGATTACAGCAAAGGAATATTGCACCGTCTTTACGGATTCGCCTCTTTTTTGAAAAATCATCCGGAATATCACGGGAAAGTGACATTGGCGATGGTTATCGTCCCCTCTCGCGACCATGTAGGCAGTTATGCCGAATTGAAAACCAAAATAGACGAGGAGATCGGTTCTATCAATGGAACTTACTCTACCATGAATTGGACTCCGGTATGTTATTTTTATCACGGTTTCTCTTTTGAGGAATTGGTAGCGATGTATTATGTTGCCGATATAGCCTTGGTAACCCCTTTGCGCGATGGTATGAATCTTGTGGCAAAAGAGTATGTCGCTACCAAACAAGATAATCCGGGGGTACTCATTTTAAGTGAAATGGCCGGTGCTTCGGTTGAATTGTCTGATGCTTTATTGATTAATCCAAACGACACGGACCAGATCGAACAAGCCATTTGCCGTGCATTGAAAATGCCATTGGAGGAACAAAGAGAAAGGCTTCAGCGAATGCAAGCCATCCTTTCGGTTCAAACCGTAAACAAATGGGCTGCGGATTTCATGAGAGAATGGCGGCAGGCCGCAGAGAAAAACAAACGATTACAAAAGAAAAAGATCTCCGCACAAGACCAGAACGAAATCAAAACATTATATGACCAAGCGAAAAAGCGCTTGATTTTGCTGGATTACGACGGAACATTAACTGCATTCAAAAATCATCCGGAAGATGCAGCTCCAACACCTGCATTACGAGACCTGTTACAGCGTTTTTGTTCCGACTCTCGGAATCATGTAACCATTAATAGCGGGCGGGACCACTATACATTGGAGAAATGGCTGGGAGATCTTCCTCTGTCTTTTGCCGCCGAGCATGGTGCATTTTACAAGGAAAAAGGCGCATGGCATAAAAACATAGGCAATCGAGAGTGGGATTCGGAGCTATTGTTTATTCTAAATTTGTTTGTAAGCAAAACCCCGTACTCTCATCTTGAGACAAAAGAAGCTGCTCTTGCCTGGCATTATAGAGAATCGGACGCCTGGCTGGGAGAGCTGAGAGCGCAACAGCTAACAAAGGCTATAATGCCTGTTTGCCTGAGAAAGGGATTACAAATCATGCAGTGCAACAAAGTCGTGGAAATAAAATCTCCAGAATACACAAAAGGTTCGGAAGTAGATCGCCTATTATTGGCTTCCCGCTATGATTTTATACTAGCAATGGGAGATGACACGACGGATGAGGATATGTTCCGGGCTCTTCCAGTATCCGCCATAACAGTTAAAGTTGGAATTGTATCTGAAAAAGCCAAATACAATCTGTCCTCGCAGGAAGAAGTATTGCCTTTTTTGGAAGAACTGTCGGGTGAAGGTGTTAGTTACGGAACGACTTCCAGAAGCATAAAAGGTCAACTGAAAGCCACCGTTGATTTTTTTAAAGGATTGTGGACAAATAAAAAATAATTTTTATGGACAAGTTAAATTACGGAGTAATAGGAAATTGCTGCACAGCGGCTTTGATTTCGGATAAAGGCAGTATAGATTGGTTATGTTTCCCTAACTTCGACTCACCTTCCATCTTTGCGTCATTGCTCGATCGGGAGAAAGGGGGATATTTCGGCTTCGAGGTTTCTCCGGATTATCAAATATCGCAATCGTATGTTCCTCATACAAATATTCTTTCGACCAACTTCGTATCAGAAGAAAATGAATTTGCCGTTGTAGATTTCATGCCTTGTTACCATCTGAGCGATGCGAGCAATTGTTATCGTCCGGCAGAGATCTACCGATATATCCGCAGAATCAAAGGTACTCCCCGTTTTAAAATCAACTATGAGCCGGCTCCGGACTATGCCCGTGGAAAGACAATTTTCAACACGACCTCGGAATATATAGAGACCTACTCTACTTCTAACAGCAAAGATAGGCAATATCTTTATTCCTCACTACCTTTGCACAAGATCTTGGAACAGAAAGAAATCATACTGGCTAAGGACGAGTTCTTGCTACTTTCATATAACGAGAAAGTAATCCCCGTCAACATTGAGCGTGAGAAACTGGAATACTGCCGGACGCTGGTTTATTGGCTAAATTGGACTGACCGAACCAAGAAGTTTACGGTCTATAACGATGTCATTGAGCGAAGTCTCCTAGTTTTAAAATTGATGTCTTTTTATAATGGAGCCGTATTGGCGGCCATAACAACTAGCCTACCGGAAACGATCGGAGAAGTCCGTAACTGGGATTATCGTTTTTGTTGGCTGCGCGACGCCTCCATGTCCATTGAAACTTTGTTCCAGATAGGCCATGTCGAAGCCGCAAGGCGGTTCATGAGATTTGTCCAGTCTACTTTTGTTTCTCAACACGATACTTACCAGATCATGTACGGTATTCGCGGAGAAAGAAAATTGACGGAAGTTATTCTGGGACATCTTTCCGGTTATAAGAACTCACGACCCGTTCGGATCGGTAATGATGCTTACCACCAGCTTCAAAATGACTCGTTCGGCTATTTAATGGACCTGATCTACCAATACTATCGTTTGATGCCCGGTACATTGGACGAGGTGGAAGATATGTGGGAAATGGTAAAAAGTATCCTGACGAATGTGATGATTGACTGGAAAAAACCAGACAAAGGCATTTGGGAGATTAGAGGAGAAGGACAGCATTTTGTTTCCTCCAAAGTTATGTGCTGGGTCGCATTAGACAGGGGAGCTCGTATTGCAGATTTATTAAACAAACCGACATACCGGAGACGTTGGTCGGAAGAAGCGGCCGTAATCAAAGAAAATGTCATGAAAAACGGTTGGAAAGAAGAGATGCAAAGTTTCTCGCAAGCCTACGGTAATTCCGACCTTGATGCGTCCTTGTTGTTAATGGAACCGTACGGATTTATCGATCCGAGAGACATACGCTACCATAAAACAGTGCAAGCGATAAAGAATGCGTTACTTTACAAAGGGTTGATGTACCGTTATAAATCTCATGATGATTTCGGACTTCCCTCTTCCGCCTTTACTATTTGTACGTTCTGGCTCATTCGTGCTCTTTATGTCATAGGAGAAAAAGAAGAAGCACGTAGTCTGTTTGAGGAAATGCTTCATAATTCAAATCACTTGGGACTTTTCAGTGAAGACATTGATTTTGAAACCAAGGAGCAACTGGGGAATTTTCCTCAAGCATATTCCCATTTGGCACTAGTTAATACCGCTATATTGTTTTCGGAAGAGGACATACGACTGTTTTTTAAATAAACCTTCTGTATCTCTTTCATTTTGGAAATATTTTTTCACTATGAAAGAGATTTTATTCTCTTTTTATAGGACAAAGCTCATAGATATCTCATTATTAAATAATTATATATCTTCGAACGCTATTGGCTCAAAAATTGCCAGCTCCTTGCAGTTAAATAGTGAATCAATATGGAAACGAATAATTTACTGGCCCCATTATTTTTTGTATTGATAGGGTTGATGGGAGGTGCGATTTTAAAATTCGGATTAAAAAAGATGCCTCTTCCTTACACGGTCGGGCTATTTGCCTTTGGATTATTGATCGGTACGTTTGACCGGATAGGCTGGTTGGAAAGCATTCCTATATTAAAATCATCGATCGATTTTGCCGGAAATGCTAATCCCGATATGATACTTTATATTTTTCTTCCGATCTTGATATTCGACGCTGCTTATGAACTGGACGTGCATATCTTTCGAAAAACATTGACAAATGCCACTATATTGTCCGTACCGGGTGTCATTATTGCGATGTTGCTGACGGCTGCCTTGATGATAGGGATCGGAACGTTCGCCCCTTCTTATGAAGGGTGGAACTGGACATTTGCATTGATGTTCGGAGCCTTGATAAGTGCGACAGACCCAGTGGCCATTGTCGCATTGTTGAAAGAGCTAGGCACCAGTAAACGTTTCTCGACGCTAGTGGATGCCGAGTCGATGCTAAACGATGGAACCGGTATTGTCCTTTTCATGCTGTTTTTCGGAGCCTATACCGCTACTGGTGTTTCGGATTCTCCCGTAGCGGACTTTATCATGGTCGTTGCCGGAGGAGCCCTGGTTGGTACGCTTTTGGCTTATTTGTGTATTCAATTTATCACAAATGTAAATGGAGACGAGATGCTTCAAAACAGCGTGATGATTCTTTCCGCTTATATGACTTTTGTCATAGCGCAAAATTATTTGGAAGTATCGGGAGTAATCGCTTTGGTCGGTTTCGGTTTGACAGTCTCTTACATGGGCCGTCTGAGGTTGAAACCGCAGGTCAATAAATTCATGCGTCAATTTTGGGAATTGGCGGCACACATAGCAAATACATTGATATTCATAATTGTAGGTGTCGTAATAGCATTGAAGGTAGACTTCTCATGGATGGATTTATTGATTCTTATCTGTGTATATGCCGGGATAAATATCATTCGTATATTAATAATAACCATATTTTATCCGATCATGAAACGGTCCGGATATGGCTTGTCGGTGCGAGAGTCCACGATCTTGAGTTGGGGAGGATTACGTGGTGCATTGGGACTAACGATGGCACTGATGGTATCGTATACCTTTTCGATACCAGAACCAATACGTCGGCAAGTACTTTTCCTTACGGCTGGGATTGTAACTTTAACATTGACAATAAATGCGACTACAATCGGTTGGCTTCTAAAGAAATTGGGATTGGCAGAGATACCGTCCTCCAAGCTTCTTTTGGATTATAGCGTAAAAAAGCAGTTGTACGAAGGTTCTGAAAAATACCTAAAAGATTTGAAACAGAAGGAAGCGTTGGAAGCAACAGACTGGAGTATTGTCGAACAGTTCCTACCTCAAAAAGAAATATATCCGGAAATGCCTGTCCGTACCAAAGACGTAATGGCAGACATACGTCTACGAATCTTGGATAGAGAGCGCTCGCTCTATTGGAGCCTATACACAAACGGTGTCATTTCATCCGGGACGCAAAGACGTTTAAATGCCGCAATTGATGAACAATACGATCGAGACGGAAAGAAACCTCTATGCGACCGAGGCGATATTTTTGAATTCTGTGAGGAACCTTCATGGATAATCAGTATGAAGTTTTTCTCTCGTTTTTTCCAAAAATGGGCAGATATTTACTATCAAGACAGAATTATTTTAGGGTACGATTTGGCAAGGGGATTGATCATAGCCCAGAAAGAGTCCTTGAAACTGGTTAACGAGTTTGGCTCCTCGGAAACAGTCTCTACCGAATATGAAAGTTGCTTGTCGCTTTTACAAGTCGAGATCCGTAAAAATATAACTAGAGCATCGAATTTTATCACAAAAATATCCATTGATTATCCTAAATCATATAAAGAGGCTGTGACTCGCAAGTCTGTCCGTATGTTATTGAGCAACGAAAAAAAGAGGATAGAACAATTCAAGGAACAGGGTTTGATTTCCCAAGAAGAAGCCGAGCAAATGGTAAATGAGTTGGGAGAACGTCATAATAAGGTTTTTACTTCTTACCAGTTCCTAAAATAGCGACAAGAAAAATATGTCATCCTCAATAGATAATAACTCATCTAAATCACCATTCATAATGTATGGTAAACACTGGCGAATCTTGTCTATAGGCCAATCCCACTATTTGAGGATCTTGTATAATGGTATTTAGATATACGGTTTGTTTATTTCCCGTACGTGGATATATTTTAGTCATCATCTTTCTTCGTTTTTTAGTAATGTTTCTTTTTCAAATAAAAATCGGCATAAGGCGCAAAGAAAAGCAAAGTTCTACATAAATAAATGCAGGTCAGCATCTTGTATGCAGAGCGGGTGGAAACGGACTCCGGCATAAAATGCCTGAAAACACCCCTTTCGGACAAAGTTCGGCTACTAAACAGCTACCGGTTCCAAAACGGGGTATATACAGCATAACAAGTTCTGTTTCATTGCTTTGCCTTGTTTTGCATAGCTCTTGGTAAGAAATAAGTAACTACCTTTAGAAACGAAAATTTTAGAGTTATGGAAACAAAGAGAAGTACGTTTGCGACCTCGTTCTACATCAAGAGATCCGCAGTGAGAAACCGGGACGGAAAAGCCCCCATCATGGTGAAAATCTCCGTTGACGGCGATGACAAGGCAGTGGGAACCAAGCTGTTCGTCACCCCCGACCTCTGGGAGAACGGCAAGGCGAAAGGCAAGTCCGCCGAGGCAAACGAGATAAACGGGCAACTGAAGGAGGTCTCCGCCCGGCTCACCAACCACTACCACCGCATCCTCCGGGAAGAGGATTTCGTCACCGCCGAGAAGCTGCGCAACGCCTTCCTCGGTGTCGGCGTGATGGAGAACTGCATCCTCAAAGACTTCGGGAACATGAACCGGGAGTTTGAGGCGATGGTCGAGAAAGGGCAGCGAGCCAAGTCCACCTACAACAAGTATCTGGCTGTTTACAACCATTTCAAGACCTTCCTTTGGGAGAAGAAGAAGCGCACCGACATGGCTTACAAGGAGCTGACCAAGGAGATCATCACCGATTTCGACAAGTACCTGCGGGTGGAGAAGGGATTGAGCGCCAACACCCTCTGGATATACACCATGCCCCTGCTCAGCCTGACCGACAAGGCGTGGCGGCGTGGAATCGTCCGCACCGACCCCTTCGGCGAGTACAGCCTTGAGATGCAGGAGACCGACCGGGGCTATCTCACGGAAGAGGAGCTGCGCACCTTGGCTAACGCCGTGTTCGTCAAGAAACAGACCAGCCTCGTGCGGGACATGTTCCTCTTCGGGTGTTTCACCGGGCTTAGCTACATTGACATAAAGACGCTCACCCATGACAAGATACAGCGCATGGACTTCGACGGCGAGGAATGGATCATCACCCGGCGCACCAAGACCCGTGTGTCGAGCAACGTCCCCCTTATGGAGATTGCCAAGGAGCTGATAGAACGTTACAAAGGGCTTGCCGGAGGCGACCTCGTGTTTCCCATGCCCAGCAACAGCGTGTGCAACAGGCACCTCAAACAGATAGCCAAAGCCTGCGGCATCCACAAGGAGATCGGCTTCCACCTAAGCCGCCACACCTTCGCCACGACCATCTATCTCTGCAACGGCGGCACCATCGAGGCGCTCTCCAAGATACTCGGGCACAAGCACATTTCCACGACCCAGATCTACGCCGAGGTGACCAACAGGATGGTAAGCTCCGATTTCCGGGCGATCTCCGGCAACCTCGCCGCCATGCAGCGGAGCGTGCTGGAGAAGAAGGACAGGAAACAGGACGGGAAGCGGGTGCGCCGCTCCCTCCGGGAAACGGCTTGACGCCTTCCCCCGGTGCAGAATGCGGCAAAGGCAGGAACTTCCGATGCGGTGTCCCTGCCTTTGCTGCATTTCCCGATGCACACCCCCGTGCGTTTATGTTGGACTTTTCCCCCGTTTGCGCTTTGGGCGCATGTCCACGTAGTTCTCCTCCAGCATACGCAGCAGATCCGACTGGCGGTAGAGCGTCTTGCCCGGCAGCGATATGTACGGGATCAGCCGTTGCGTGCGGTAATCCTGCAACGTTCTCGGCGTGATGTGCAGCAGCCTGCACACGTCCTCGCCCGTGAGATAGACCTCGCCGTTCATCGCCGGGCGGAAGTGCGCCGTCACCGTGTCGATGTACCTCATTCCCTCTTCCAACGCCTCGAAGTACGCCCGTACCTCTTCCGTGTCCCTTGTGATCACTTCCATCTCACTCGTCCTCCGTCATTTCCCGGCTCATGGCTTCCACGAACGCCTCCACGTCCTCCGTCCGGTAGTAAATCTTGTGGTTGATCTGGCTGTACGGCAGCAGCCCCCGGTCACGGTAGGTCTGCAACGTCCGCTTGCTGATGCCCAGTTTCTCACACACGTCCGCCCCGTCCATCCAGTTCATCTTTTCGGGCGGGCGGTAGCGGGCGCAAAGCTCCCTCACGTGCTGCGAGAAGCTGCCGAACCGTTCCCTCATCATCTCGAAGGTCTTTTTCTCGATGCTTACTATTTCCATTGTCCCGATACGTTTTTATTGTTATACTTCCCTGCAAATATACCGGTCTGTATATGTCCGTGTATCAAAACCGTACCGCTTGTCCTCGTTTTGCTTCACGTTTGTAGCCTTGTCACGTTCCGGGCGGTGAAAAGCAGGGAGAAGCTCTACATATCCGCACGCCCTTCCGCATATTTTCCGCCCCTTCCGTTTGCCGTGTGCCGGACATTTCGCATATTTGTAACCGACCAAACATCATCACTATGGACGAGGCTGTCTTTATCGCTTAATACACCTTCCTTGCCACTCCTGCGGTCATCGAGGAGGAGAGCCGCATCTTGGGCAAGATCGCACGCCGCCTGCGTTGCGAGTACGTCATCCGTTTCGAGGACGACGGCAAGTTCTATTTCCTGCTGGAGACCCGTTCCGGCTACGAGGAGCATTTCGCCCGGTGCGGCTGGTACGTCGTCAGCCAGACCGACTTCAACAGCCGCCTGACCATCGGCATGGGCTTGTACGAGAGCGGGAACTTGGCGGGCTTCATGTACAGGCTCGATTCCGGCAGCCGTATCCGGGCGATTCAGGAGAACAGGCATCGTGCCGCTTGGATTATAAATTAAGCGTTATTTATTCCTAAATATCAGCACTTTCTGAAATTTTGGCTTTGCATCCATCACGCTTTTAGTCCTTAAAAACTGTCTGCTGTTGTCCGGTGTCTGTCTGCCAACATCTTGGGTTCAGATGTCCGCATTATTTTTGGATTATGCAAATCATTGAAAATAAACATTCTAAGGTTAGTGCAAGGTGCAAGCTATATATAGATATATACTTGTACCTTGCACTAAATTTCAATATTTATTTTTCCGTCTATTTTCCATTATCGTTTCAAAATTTTCTTGCCCCCATTGTTTCAACTGCTCTAAATAAGGGATTAAAGTTTCTCCAAATTCAGATACATAATATTCCACTTTGGGTGGAACTGTGGGATATATTTTTCTATTTACCAATCCGTCCGTTACCAATGACCGCAAAACAGTAGATAGCATCTTTTCCGATATAGAGGGGATTGTTTTGTATAGTTCATTGAAACGTATTACTTCATTCTCATGTAGCTTCAATAAGACAACTAAAGCCCATTTGTCACCCAGCCATTCCAGTATAGGGGAAGCAGAACAA
>JAUUNK010000096.1 GCA_030844565.1 Bacteroides ovatus | reverse complement strand
GTCTCTATTTCTTCCGTTTCTTTCAAAGTGCATGTTAGCAGAAATAGAAAAAGCTCACCATTTAGTAACCTTATCCTTTCTTCTTCTATCTTTCTGCTTATCCAACGATTAACAGGAAAGCCATAGCTACTACCTATCAGTCCTTTTACAGATAAGCCTGCCATTTGGCGGGCAGCCCAAAAAATTCTCTCCGAACAATCGTAGTATTCAAACGTTTCATTAAATTTGCAGATATTTTTCTTTAATAGAATTCAATGATAGAGAAACTGATTGTTTTAGAGGATATTGATCCGGTTATATTCTATGGCGTCAACAACGCCAACATACAATTAATTAAAGCTTTGTATCCGAAGCTACGCATTGTTGCCCGAGGCAATATCATTAAAGTGCTGGGTGACGAAGAAGAAATATGCGCTTTTGAAGAAAATGTCCTTAAGCTGGAAAAATACTGCGCCGAATACAATTCCCTTAAAGAAGAAGTCATCATTGACATTGTCAAAGGAAACGCGCCGCAGGCGGAACAGACTGGCAACGTCATTGTATTCAGCGTGACGGGTAAGCCTATCATTCCCCGAAGTGAAAACCAACTTAAACTGGTGGAAGGCTTTGCAAAGAATGATATGGTGTTTGCCATTGGTCCGGCGGGATCGGGAAAGACCTACACCGCTATTGCCCTTGCCGTGCGTGCGCTAAAGAATAAAGAAATCAAGAAGATTATCCTCAGCCGCCCCGCAGTGGAAGCCGGAGAGAAACTAGGTTTCCTACCCGGGGACATGAAAGATAAAATCGACCCCTATCTGCAACCTCTGTATGATGCGCTCCAAGACATGATACCTGCTGCCAAGCTGAAAGAATACATGGACTTGAATATAATTCAGATTGCACCACTGGCTTTTATGCGCGGGCGTACACTGAACGACGCAGTTGTGATTCTGGATGAAGCGCAAAATACGACAGTGCAGCAAATTAAAATGTTCCTCACCCGCATGGGAATGAACACAAAGATGATTGTAACGGGAGACATGACACAAATCGACCTTCCCGCCTCGCAGACATCGGGACTGGTGCAGGCTCTCCGCATCCTGAAAGGGGTGAAGGGAATTAGTTTTGTGGAACTGAACAAGAAAGACATTGTACGCCACAAACTAGTGGAGCGGATTGTAGAAGCTTACGAGAAATTCGACAAGGAAGCGAAAGCGGAGAGGGAGAAGCAGAAAGCGGAAAAAAAATAAGTGAAAATGATAACAGGATATTTATCCCATAAAACATAAGACAATGAAAGCATTAACAAAAACAGATTTCAACTTTCCGGGACAGAAAAGTGTATATCACGGAAAAGTACGCGATGTGTACAACATCAACGATGAGAAACTCGTCATGGTAGCAACCGACCGTATTTCGGCTTTCGACGTAGTGTTGCCCGAAGGCATTCCCTACAAAGGACAGATGCTGAACCAGATTGCAGCCAAGTTTCTGGATGCTACGACCGACATTTGCCCCAACTGGAAGATAGCTACGCCGGACCCCATGGTAACCGTAGGCGTGCTTTGCCAGGGATTCCCCGTGGAAATGATTGTGCGCGGCTACCTCTGCGGAAGCGCATGGCGTGCCTACAAGAGCGGTGTGCGTGAAATCTGCGGAGTGAAACTCCCCGAAGGTATGAGAGAAAACGAGAAGTTTCCCAAACCTATCATCACTCCCACTACGAAAGCTGAAATGGGATTGCACGACGAAGACATCTCTAAAGAAGAAATCCTGAAACAAGGACTGGCTACTCCCGAAGAATATGAGATTCTGGAGAAGTACACGCTGGCTCTCTTCAAGCGCGGCACGGAAATAGCAGCAGAACGCGGACTGATTCTGGTAGACACCAAGTATGAATTCGGAAAGCACAACGGCACTATTTACCTGATGGACGAAATCCATACTCCGGATTCAAGCCGCTACTTCTACTCCGAAGGCTATCAGGAGCGCTTTGAAAAAGGCGAAGCACAAAGACAACTCTCCAAGGAGTTTGTACGCGAATGGTTGATGGACAACGGATTCCAGGGAAAAGAAGGACAACAGGTTCCGGAGATGACTCCTGAAATTGTGAAGAGCATCAGCAACCGCTACATCGAGCTGTACGAAAACATCACCGGAGAGAAGTTTGTGAAAGAAGATACGAGTAACATCGCCGAACGTATCGAAAAGAACATCCAAAACTTCCTGCAACAAGCCTAAAAGCAAAGCAAAAGGATAAAAACAAAGACACGGAAACACAGAGGAAAGAAGAAAAAAATCCCTGTGTTTCTGTGCCTCCGTTTTCCGGGCGATAGTAGTAACAGAAACAATATTGATATGAATTACCCCCAAGAGAAAATCAAGCCTTACGGCGACGAAGGAAAGAAAAGCGAACAGGTGGAACAGATGTTCGATAACATCGCTCCCGCCTACGACCAACTGAACCATACCCTATCGCTGGGCATCGACTACAGTTGGCGGAAAAAGGCCATCGGCTGCCTGCGTCCCTTCCGTCCCCAACAGATGATGGACGTAGCCACTGGCACGGGCGACTTTGCCATCCTCGCCTGCCGGGAGTTGCATCCCCAACAGCTTATCGCAACGGATATCTCCGAAGGAATGATGAACGTGGGGCGTGAAAAAGTAAAAAAGGAAGGTCTGGCGGACACCATCTCTTTTGCCCGCGAAGACTGTACCTCCCTCTCATTTGCCGACAACAGTTTCGACGCTATCACGGTGGCATTCGGCATCCGGAACTTTGAGGACCTCGACAAAGGACTCTCCGAAATGTACCGCGTACTGAAACCACAGGGACACCTGGTTATCCTGGAACTGACCACCCCCGACCGCTTCCCGATGAAGCAACTTTTCAGTGTCTATTCCAAAGTAGTCATACCGCTGCTCGGCAAGCTATTATCCAAAGACAACAGAGCCTATTCCTACCTTCCGCAGACCATACGGGCTTTTCCGCAAGGAGAAGTGATGAAAGGTATACTCACGAAAGCGGGGTTCAGCGAAGTCAAATTCCGACGGCTGACATTCGGCATCTGTACACTTTATACAGCAATGAAATAATTACTAATTTAACACACTTACCCTTATGCAAAAATATGGTTTAATCGGTTATCCGCTCAAGCATTCGTTCTCGGTAGGCTACTTCAATGAAAAGTTCCGTTCAGAAGGAATCGACGCAGAATACATCAACTTCGAAATTCCTCAAATCAATGATTTCATGGAAATCATCGAAGAAAACCCCAATTTGCAGGGACTCAACGTAACCATACCTTATAAAGAACAAGTTATCCCCTTCCTCGACGAACTGGACCCGGATACTGCCAAAATCGGTGCAGTGAATGTTATAAAGATCATTCGTCAGAGAAATAAAGTTAAACTTATCGGATATAATTCCGATATTATCGGATTCACGCAATCCATCCACCCCCTCCTACAGCCTCATCACAAGAAAGCGCTTATCCTTGGCACAGGAGGAGCCTCTAAAGCTGTGTTCCATGGACTTAAAAACTTGGGTATTGAAAGTACCTTCGTATCACGTATCCACAAAACGAACGACGTGTTGACTTACGAAGAATTGACTCCCGAAGTAATGAAAGAACATACGGTGATTGTAAATTGCACTCCCGTAGGGATGTATCCCAAAGTAGACTTCTGCCCCGATATTCCCTACGAAGAACTGACTCCAAACCATTTGTTATACGATTTGTTATACAATCCAAACGTCACCCTCTTTATGAAGAAGGGAGAAGAACACGGTGCGGTGACCAAAAACGGTTTGGAAATGCTCTTGTTACAGGCATTTGCCGCCTGGGAGATATGGAACAAATAGGCAACAGAAAAAAGTAACGGACCATGAAAAAGGGAAGAAAGAAAGCATTCTTATACGGAAGCATCCTCTTGCTGCTGGTGTTGACCGGCTGTACTATCGGAGGAAGTTTCTATATGCTTAACTATTCCCTCACCCCTAACGCCAAAATACGAGCCAAGAATGCGGATTCTTATCCGTTTATGTATTCCAACTATCCTTTCCTGCGCCCGTGGATAGACAGTCTCAACCAGGTGAATGCCCTGAAAGACACGTTTATCACTAATCCGCAGGGAATACCGTTGCATGCCTACTACATCGCAGCTCCCAAACCTACCAAGAAAACAGCCGTGATTGTACACGGATATACCGACAATGCCATACGCATGCTAATGATCGGTTACCTATACAATCACGACTTACAATACAACGTTCTTCTTCCCGAACTTCAACATCATGGGGAAAGTGGCGGCGAAGCCATTCAAATGGGATGGAAAGACCGTCATGACGTAATGCAATGGATGGACGTAGCCAACCAGATTTATGGCGACAGTACCCGCATGGTGGTGCACGGCATTTCTATGGGAGGCGCCACTACCATGATGGTATCCGGCGAAGAACAACCTCACTATGTGAAATGTTTCGTAGAAGATTGCGGATATACCAGCGTGTGGGATGAGTTTTCCAACGAGCTGAAAACCTCTTTCCACCTTCCGCCTTTCCCGCTGATGTATACCACCAGTTGGCTGTGCGATAAGAAATATGGATGGAACTTCAAAGAAGCATCCGCACTTGATCAGGTGGCAAAATGCGAATTACCCATGCTCTTTATTCATGGAGATGAAGATACTTATGTACCTACGTGGATGGTATATCCGCTTTTCGAAGCCAAACCGGAACCAAAAGAATTATGGATTGTACCCGGAGCCACCCATGCCGTCTCCTACCGGGACAACAAAGAGGAATATACGGAAAAAGTACGCGATTTCGTTGGCCGTTATATTCAATGAGCCATCCCCGGGCATAGATTAATATATTAAAAAAGAAGAATCATGAAACCTATATTTACATTCCTGCTATTTGCCTTCCTGCTCGTCTCTGTACGTGCCCAGGAGAAGATATATACAGTGGATAATCTGCCGAAAGTCCACCTCCAGGACAAAACGCGATATGTGTCTAACCCTGACGGCATTCTCTCGCCCGAAGCTACCCGTGAAATAGACTCCATGCTTTATGAGCTGGAACAGAAAACGGGTATAGAAACCGTTGTGGCGGCTGTATCCTCCATTGGCGATGAAAGTTGCTTTGAGTTCTCCCACCAACTGCTCAACAAATGGGGCGTAGGAAAGAAGGGGAAAGACAACGGGCTGGTGATTCTTCTGGTAACCGATCAACGCTGTATCCATTTCTATACCGGATATGGACTGGAAGGTATCCTCCCTGATGCCGTTTGTAAACGCATAGAAACAAAATACATGGTTCCTTATTTCCAGAAAGGAGAATGGAGCCAGGGGATGGTAGCCGGAGTGCGTGCCACCTACCAAAGGTTGGACGGTTCGATGGAAAACGATACCGATCCGGCAGCAAGCTCGGACGGTAAGCTGGGGCTGGTTCTTTTCTTCTCCATCTTGGGTTTCATTGTGATTAGCGGAGCAGCCTCCGTTATCTCCGCCCGACGTGCCAGAAAATGCCCTAACTGTGGGCAGTACAAGCTACAACGAAGCGGAAGCAAATTGGTATCCCGAAAGAATGGAGTAAAAACCGAAGATGTCACTTATACCTGCCGTAACTGTGGATATACTCTGGTTAGACGGAAACAATCCTACGACCACGATTATCACGACCGTGGCGGTGGAGGCGGTCCTTTCATCGGAGGTTTTGGCGGCGGTTTCGGTGGAGGCTTCGGCGGAGGCGGAGGCTTTGGCGGAGGAAGTTTCGGCGGAGGAATGGGCGGTGGCGGCGGAGCCGGCACCCGATTCTAAAAAGAGTAAGTTAAATCATTAATAAAAACAGTAACATGAAAAAATCAGTTATTATCATTATCGCCGTTATAGCCATCCTCGTGATATGGGGAGTGAGTGCCTACAATGGTTTGATTTCAATGGAGGAAAACGTCAATGGACAATGGGCAAATGTAGAAACGCAGTATCAACGGCGTGCCGACCTTATTCCGAATCTGGTGAATACAGTAAAAGGATATGCTACCCATGAGAAAGAAACGCTCGAAGGAGTGGTAGCTGCCCGAAGCAAAGCTACACAGATTACTATAAATCCCAATGACCTCACTCCTGAAAAACTTGCCGAATACCAGAAAGCACAGGGAGCTGTCACCTCAGCTTTGGGAAGACTGCTGGCTGTCAGCGAAAGATATCCCGACCTTAAAGCAAACCAGAACTTCCTTGAACTGCAAGCGCAACTGGAAGGTACGGAAAACCGCATCAATGTGGCACGCAAGAATTTCAATGACGCTGCACAAGCTTACAACACAGCTATCCGTCGTTTCCCGAAAAACATCTTTGCCGGGCTGTTCGGTTTTGATAAGAAAGCATATTTCGAAGCAGAAGAAGGAAGCCAAAAGGCACCGAAAGTGGAATTTTAAGGAAGAAAGGAGGTAGAGCATGATTTTTTCCTCTACCTCCTTACTCTCTTCCTACTCTACTGTCAGAGTTTCGTCATCCTGCCAATCAATAGTACCATCTGCACCATTTTGGTCGGTCCAACCTTTGGTTTGTCCCAACCAAGTATTGTTGTCCAAGATATCTTTGGATAATCCGAGAATATAATAGTTCGGCCTCCAACCTATCTTAATCCATTCATTATTATTGTTCTTATCCGGCTGCGAGTTGGGTTCTCCATACTGGAAGTTAGCTTCCCAGAAATCAGCCACCTTTTTAAGCTGGTTCTGGAAGTCTGGAGACTCCGGATCGGCGAAAATGTTCTTACGAAGCTCTTGCAACATATCTTTACTGCCCGGCGTATAGCCTTCTTTGACATCGACATACTTAGCCGTACGATATTTCTCTGTCAACGGAGTTACTCCCAGGAAAGAACAAGTATTGGTAGAGCTTAATTGCAAAGCCCCTCCATCTGTACTTTGTCCTCCGTCGTAAAGCAACCACCGCCAAATATCCCAATAACGTTTCCCTTCAAAAGCCAGCTCCACTTGACGCTCACGCAAGCAAGCGGCAAGGGCAGATGCACGGTCTGTCACGTACGTATCCAAGCCATAGTTTCTATCGGCAGACATCCCTACGCGTGCACGTAGTTTACCAATAGCCTGTTTGCATAAATCAATCTGATTGGTTGCTGCATAGCATTCCGCCAGGTTTAGTTGCAACTCTGCATAGCGGAAATCATAGATATGTACGCCCGATGCTTCGAAATTGTTATCGGAAGAGGTGTTGAGCCCACTCATCTTGCGGACAAATACGGGACTGGATATATTTACTCCTTCACTGTAAGCGAAGCTGCTGGTAGTCGATTCGGTCGTTCTCCAGCGATAAGCCCACACGGTGTCATTGGCCACATCTTTGTGTCCCCACTTCAAGCCATTGAAGGCGAAGGTCTGATAGAAACGCGGGTCGCGGTTCTCCATGAAACGCAAACTTCCTTCGGTTACTTGATGATTGGCATCGGGAAGCGTGCCGTCTGCCATGGGAAATACGTCTATCAGTTCGACAGGCACACCTTTTCCGCCACTGCCGCCTTGTGAGCTCAAGCGAATGGATTTCTCCCAACGGTTGTTCTTATATCCCAGGGAAGAATTGCTTTCTTTTGCCAGCAGTCTCACCACCAATGTTTCGCGATTGGAATGTTCATTATCGTCGTCTGCCAGAATCTTGCCCCAGCTTGCGGCATTGGTCACACCATCCAGTCCGCTAGCCGTAATCTTAGATATTGCCTCCTCTGTAGCCTTCAAAGCTGCCTGCCAGCGGCTACTACCGGGATTGTTCCATTCTTTGTTAAAGATAGGGCTTGCATAGAACAGCAATACCCGGCTTTTGTATGCCAGCGCGCCACCGCGGGTCAACCGTCCATAATCGTTAGAACCCCACTCGTCAGGCAACAAAGTGGCTGCTTCGCTAAGGTCTCTTACAATCTGCTCGATGCATTGGGTTACCGAAGCACGCGGCAAGCCGTTGTCTGTAGCCTCGGCATTCAATACGGTCGTCACAATGGGAACAGACCCGTAGACACGCACCAAATCAAACATTTGTATGGCACGCAAGAAGAGTGCTTGCCCTTTAGCTTTCTTCTTCGTCTCCAAAGAGAGGGAAGAGCCGTCAATATCACGAAGCAGGATGTTACAGTTGCGGATACGCGTATAAGCATTGTTGGTGATACTGGAACCCAGTGCTTTGCCAAAATAGCCGGCGAGCAAGGGGTCATAGTTTTTACCGCTCGATGCGTCAGTCTGCGTTTTTATATCATCAATGCTGGCATATCGAGTACTCGGGTCGATGCGGCTCGTGGTAGTAATTCCCCACACCTCATCGGTAAATTCATTGAAGTCTTGGGCATAAGCCGCATGCAACCCCACGTATTGGGTAGTAGGAGAAGTATAGTTCTCAAAAAAGTTCTGATACAACCCTGACAAATACCAGGAGATTTTAGTTTCGGAATCGAAATCATCATAGGCTCCATAATTATTCATGTCCAGAAACGAATCGCTACAACCGGACGCGAACATACCCAGAGCCAGTGTTCCCGCATATAAAAAGTTTTTCTTTTTCATTATCAATACAATTATTAGAATGTAACATTAACACCCAGCGACCAGGTTCTCAGTGTAGGATACTCGGTGGAAGAAGCATCATACATATTGCGGTAATGGTCGGGATAAGGATTATATAAATCCCATAAATTATTACCCGTCAGGTTGAGGCGGACAGCCGACATCTTCAAGGGAGCTATCCATTTCTTTGGAAAGGTATAGCTGATAGACAAGTTACGGATGTAGCAACGGAACGTGCTGACCATCCAGAAATCCGAATTGGCAAGAGCCGAACTGGATATCAAAGATTCCGTTCCCAGATTAGGATACTTACCGTTGGGATTGTATTTCTCGTCAAACATATCTCCCCAGAAGGAATCGGGCGCCCAGATCATCGTACTTTTGTTGCCACCCATCGAAGCGCGGTCGATGAAACGCACGCCACCCCATGAAGTAGCAAGACTGGCACTGAAAGAAAGACCTTTCCAACTGGCGCTCAATCGGGTGGAGATGTTATAAGTCTTGTTTTTGTTGCAAAGCTTGCCGTAGTCCTGGTCCAGCACAATCTGTCCGTTTGGTCCCTGTTGCACGCCATTCACCATTTCGCCACCCAAATCTTGATAAGCAAGCATACCCGGACGCAAATCATCTTTGCTTGTTTTATCCAGATACTTCGTTTGTCCTCCTTCGGGAGTCCATGATTCCAGATAAGCCCAATAATTGTTGATGTCTTCTTGTGTACGCAAGATTCCATCGCCTCCGGAAGTATTTTTCCAGACTTTAAATCCCCACACGGGCAGATAGGTGGACATTCCTTTTTCCCAGCTCGAACTAGACGGATATTTATTATAACGCAGACCTGGAACCCATTCTTTTACTTTATTTCCATTAATGCCGAAGTCCATGCCAACAGTGTAATTCACCGGACCTGCCTGGTCGTGCCAAGTCAGCGAAAGTTCACCGCCGTAAGTATCTACGCGTCCGAAGTTCTCTTCGGCGTACGAACCGCCGGCATAAATAGGAATACCCGGCTGGCTGGCCATGAACTGATTCAGGATGTTGTCATTGATGTCATAGTAGAAGTCAAAGATAGCACTTAAACGACCACCCAAGAAACGGGTATCGAAACCAAGATTAAACTTGTCGGAAACATCCCACCTTACATTCCGGTTGGGAGATGACTGCGGTATGAGGCTAGTACCCGGCTTTCCGCTTTCGGCACCGAATTGCATACCCTTGAGATCCATTTTATACTGTTCTTTCCATTTCCACATCTTGATGTTGTCACGCCCCGTACGTCCCCACGAAGCGCGTACTTTCAGGAATTCCAACCAAGGAAGCGATTGCTTGAACCATTCTTCTTCCGACATAATCCAACCTGCGGAGATGCCGGGAAAGAAGCCCCAATAGTTTTCGGGAGCAAACTTGGTGGAAGCGTCCGAACGGAATATAAACTGCAACATATAACGGTCGGCATAAGAATAAGCGATACGTCCCAGATAAGAAAGCGAGCCGGATTCTCCTTTAGTTGTCACCGTGTTATCGGCAGCCAGGGCGGATTTGCCGTCAGGTCCTACAATAGAAGGTCCGCCCACTCCCAGATATGTATCCGATATATCATGCGCCAAATCGGCGTATTCGATGTCACGGGAGTCATAGAAGGATTCATACCGTTCGATAGAAGCCATAGCCGAAATGCTATGTTTACCGAATGTGCGGTCATAATTCATATATAAATTCATCTGGCGGCTTTCGGCTTGTCTGTCTTTAAAGGACAAAGTGCTGTTCTTATCAAAGATAGACTTTGTAAAAGAGCCGTTTCCCATTGTATAAACCAAGTGCTGATTAGCCGGCATCCTGCTGTTTACATAAGCCAGTTGATAGGGGAAACTAGCCTGTTCGTTCGCTTCGCTCGAGTGGGAAGATGAATATGTGGCACGGAGTGATAAGCCTTTTATAAAGGGCACTTCATAGGTCAATGAAATATCGGCGTTCCAGCTATTGCTACGGTTTTTACTGAAGGAACCGCTGTTATTCAAGGCGAAATAGTTCCAGGAAGTAACATAATCCCGGTTGAAGTTGGGATTATTATAAGTGTTCTCTATCGGTCCCAGCCAGTATTCCTGGTCAATCCCGTTATCATTGGGCAAAGTGACGCTCCAAGGCATGTGATTGGGCATGTGATGCAAAGCACTATAATCGGATTTTTCGGTGCTTCCACCCATACCATACAGTTTAAAGCGTGCGCCTTTGGTATATATTTGGTCGGACTTGCCTTCGTTGCCTGCCACAGTTGCAGATAATTTGATGTCGTTCGTCAAACGTACATCAACGCCGGCACGGTATGTATAGCGCTTATAGCTCTGATTACCCAGGTTTGCTCCCTGGTCAAAGTAGGTGGCACCCGCATAATAAGTAGCACGTTCGCTACCTCCGCTCACATTCACTGTATGCGTCTGTTGGAAAGCGGCTTTCCAATCGGCTTTATCCAACCAATTATAATTGAGGTTATCCATTTCAGCCAATTCGACATCGCTATAGAGTATATCGAGGTCATCATAGCCACTTGCTTTGTTGGAACCGACTGCCAAAGCATTATAAAAACGCCCGTAAGCGGAACCTCTCAATACTTTAGAATGGCTGACAGCATCGTTTACCGCAAATTTACCGGAATAGGATATGACAGGTATCCCCTTCTTACCTCTCTTAGTCTTTACCAAGATGGCACCGTTAGCGGCACGCGAACCATAAATAGCTGCACTTGCATCGCGCAACACCGTGATGCTTTCAACTTCCGTGGGGTCCAGCATATTGAATTGCTCCATACTGGGCTGTCCATTTGTACCCAACTGGATAACATCGTCAATGATAATCAACGGCACCGAATTGCCGCCATCTTTGGAAATACCGGTAAAAGTGCGATTCTGACGAATATAGACTTCATTGGCATTCGTACCCGGACGGCTGGAACCCAGCTCTACAGTCAAGCCGTTCACCATTCCTTGCAAAGCTTCCGAAAGATTGGATACCGGAAGATCTTCCAACTCTTCGGCAGAGATGGTGGAAACTGAACCTGTGATATTTTTCTGTTTCATACTACCATAACCCACCACAACTACTTCGTCCAACTTCTGTGTGTCTTCTTGAAGAATGACTTTTAGCGTGTTACCTTTCGGAGTAAGGGTTTGTGTGATATAACCAATAAAAGAAACCATTACTTTCTTTCCTTCAGGAACATCCAGAGAGAATTCACCTTCGATGTCGGTAATGGTCCCTGTTGCAGAATTCTGTAACCTCACGGTAGCACCGATAATCGGCTCGCCGCCTGCGTCTACTACCTGACCCGTCACTTTCCGGGCTTGTGCGCTGACAGACATTGCCAATGCGAAGAAACACACTAGCATGCCTATCCTTTTAACGAATGAAGAACTTGTGTACTTCATAAATATAACGTGTTTTTGCATATTCTTTCTGTTATTTAATGCGCGGCTCATTGTCTCCATTTTGAAGCCCCCACGCTGGAACAACCGTCGAACAATTCGTTGAGTTTGAAATTATTATTAACCGGATCGGCAAACAAGCTAATAGAGGGCAACTTAGAATCACTTAGCCCCAGACTTCCCTTACTCGACGAATGGTCACTTGACTGGAAGCTATTGACAGGACTGAAGCGATAAATTCCCGTATAATCATCCTGACCGCCAGAACCGAATTCATTAAACTTAGGAAGTTTCCCTTCAATCTTCATCGAACCTCCAAAGACGCAATTCTCAATCCGAATGGCTACACTGGGGTCTACACGGAACAAGAATGAATTCTCCATCGGCGCATAGCAGAAGGTAGTGTTCGTTATCGAAATATTTTTGCCACTGCCATTATTGCGTAAATCGGCAATGCCACAGATATTGGTTACTGTGCATTCGTCAAAAGAAACGTCATTGACATAATTCCCTTTCTTGCCATCTGTAGAGATGATGCACTGATTGCCAATGGCATTGATAGTGCATTTATTAAATGAAATAGCTTCCACGCTTCCGTCTGCTTTCTTGGAACGAACAATGGAACGGAAGTTCTCGATATAACAATCCGTAAAGTCTACCTTATTGATAAGGAAGACATTGGACTCGGGACATATCACCTGCTTGCCACTCAATCCATTGTCGGTTACCTCTTCCAATGATTTGGCAGCTTTTATATTCACCCGTTTAAAAGTGATGCGGTCTACGACGCCGCCTTCCACTATACGGAAAGCATTGCCCAAACTAAAGGTCGGGTAATCATCCAAAGTTTGCGGAGTTACAAAATTAACCGAATGAGCAATTTCTATAATCGCTTCACCACTATTCAGCGAATAGGTCTTTCCCGGAGGAAGTACGAACGTAGTGCCTTCTGCCAGAGCATTCCAATCCAGCTTGCCAAAGTAATCCGGGTCGAAGGGTTCATTGCGCAAGTCTATGCGGTTTGCCGTACCATATTCTTCATCAAGGCTTTCGGTAACTTCTGTCTTCACTTCTACACGTGCCTGGTAGGTATCCGAAGTTTGCTCTTCTCCTGTATAAAGGCTGACGCGATAGGACGTTTCCGGCAGGAGGTTGTCAATAATCTTAGAGCCGGCAAGATATTCTTCGGAAGATACATGATAGACTTTAGGAGCCTGTGTATCATCTCCAATGGCATCTACAGGAATAGCCGTCAAAGCAGTGATGACCACCGTGTCATTAGGCGTCCAAGAAATGCGGGCTTGTGTGTCGATAGCGCGCATCTCTCCCAACTCGATAGACAAAGGACGATAAAGCATACCGGTTACTTCCGTTTCCCAATAGCCGGACAATCTTCCATTGCCCGTACATTTCACTTTAAACTTGTAGTTTTCTTCCCAGTCCAAATCAATAATACAGGAAGACTGGTCCCCGGGGACCGTTTCCGTTTTATAAAGTTCGTCGACTTTGTTGACTATCCTGTATACTTCTACAATATACTCCGTGGCGCCTTCTACGCTTTTCCAGCTTAGATAAGCTTTGTTTTGCACCACTTTCATAGTAGTGACGGG
Organism: Bacteroides ovatus; assembly: GCA_030844565.1. Taxonomy (GTDB): domain Bacteria; phylum Bacteroidota; class Bacteroidia; order Bacteroidales; family Bacteroidaceae; genus Bacteroides; species Bacteroides ovatus_A. Next base: position 4,068 of record JAUUNK010000096.1, on the reverse strand, counting down.
TCGCAACAGCACCTTTGAGCTTGCATCGTCATCGTCCGAACAACCTGTCCAGAGTGCAGAGGAACAACTCAGCAAAAGTCCTACTACCATTAATTTCCTCAGATTCATAGTATTTGATTTTTAATATTAAATTCAACGACTTTACTTCTTAAAGTTATATAAGATGTTTTCGCCTACCAAACTATTGAGATAGACCTCGAGAGCCGTATAACCCACATCCGTAGTCTTGTTCCGGTCTTCAGCATTATTGGGGTCCAATCCGACTTTCTTTTCCCACGTATCGTCCATACCGTCATGGTCGGCATCTTTAATAGTACCGGAAGTCTTATAAGACAAGGCATCAAAACCTCCCACTTCATCTGGAGTGTTGATGATACCGGGGATAGCTCCGCTCTTATCGTCGCCAGCTCCCGTATAGGTGCAGATTCCCTCTTTCACTTCTTTCATAATTCGTGTATCCACTTTGTCGCGCGGCAAAGCACCGGCACCTTTACTTGCTATCACCGACTGGAAAGCTTTCTCCGCTGATTCATATTTCTCGGACAAAGTATAGTTTTCCCACTCAAACCAGTATTGCGGATAGTTATCTTTTCCGGAAGGGATAATGAAGGAAGCAGCTTTCATTTCATCCAGCGCATAAGGATAGTTGCCATCGGTATAGATGCCTTTCCAGTTATCGGAAGTAAGCTCGGCATTGCCTTCCATCACGTTGCCGTTAAAGTGCCATTGAGAAGCAGCGCGCAAAGGAGCCTTTTCCGGTTCACGTGCACTCGACTGACGGAAAAACTTCACATCTTTCACCCGAGCGGCAGTAGCAGGCCCCGGCTTATAATAATTGTTCACGAAGTTGCACGACCATCCGTGATGTTCCACGTCCTGAGACTCGTCCATGCCTCCGTAAGTAGCCATCTGGCTCCCCCAATTGTAATTCACGTTGTTAATGTACTCCATATACACCACTATATCCTGCCCCGGATCTTTCCCACGCGCTCCGTTCATCAAAGGAGTACGGCTGTTGCAATGGGCAAATAAATTGTGATGATAGGTAGAAGAAGTTCCTCCCCACGCCCCGCCATAGCCGCGGGAACCTTTCTTGTTTACTGAATAATAAAGTCCTTCGCTGGAAATACACCACTGTACCGTAGAAAAGTGGGTGTCGATAAAATCGGTATTCTCTTCGCTCGCCCAACTGAATGAACAGTGGTCAATAATAAAGTTATTGGCATTTTCCACCCGCAAGCATGCTGCATTATGGTCTTTCCCGCTTGCATCCTTATCTCCCACACGGAACCTCATGTGGCGGATGATGAAATTCTCGGAACCTCCGAAGTTCACTTCATTTTTAATCACGCAGATACCCTCGCCCGGTGCTGTTTGCCCTGCTATGGTGAAGTTCTTGGCTTTGCAGCGTATCTCCGACTTCAGTTCTATCTTGCCGGAAACAGCAAAAACCACCGTAGTAGCTTCATTCTCCGTACATTGCTTCAACGCCCAGCGAAACGAACCTTCTCCGTCGTCGTCGGTATTAGTCACTATAACCACTTCTCCGCCACGGCCGCCCGTAGCATCTTTACCAAATCCTTCGGCAGTGGGAAAAGCTTTGAGAACTTCAGGACCTTTGGCATACGGTCCTAATCCTGTGTTAGTAAATCCGTTAACGTCCACGCAGGCTTGCAGCCCCATGGCACACCAAGCAAAAAGCAATGGTCCATAAATGCGCCTGCATCGTGTTTTCCATTTCTTCGTAAATGCATGTGTTTCCATCCATTTCTAATTTAAAGTTAATACATATTACTCTTCTTTTGCAATCAGTGCAAAATACTATTTTAAATACAACGAACGATACTTTGAATTGTACTCACCTTTAAAGAAGAAAATTCATTCTCCATAGATTTTTCTTGGAAACAAAAGAATCAACCGCAGGAAGACCACAAATACTCTCTATTATTCATCTCTCTATTCCCTTAAAATAGCGTGAGTTCAATATAAAAGTATTCTTTCCAAATGGAAAGTCCGCAGGAGAGATGTAACGTGTATATCGCGAGAATAAAACGGTCCATATATTCCTGTTTATCAATACAATACAGTTTCTTAATATTCCCCTTGAAAGGAAACTTTCATTTCCTCGCAAAGACACTACTGTTTCTTCGCGAGGAAATTATGGTTTCCATGCGTAGATACTACAGTGTCTTCGCATAGAAACGAAAATTGTATTTCTACTAAGATAGTTGGCTGTAATAAAAAAAAGCCGTACTTTTGCAGGCGTATACAAAAATCCTATAACTCATGAGTAATCAACGATACATGATGCGGGGTGTAAGTGCATCCAAAGAAGATGTTCACAACGCCATTAAGAACATAGATAAAGGTATTTTCCCTAAAGCTTTTTGTAAAATCATTCCTGACATTTTAGGCGGAGACCCGGAATATTGCAACATCATGCATGCCGACGGGGCAGGGACAAAATCGTCTTTGGCTTATATGTATTGGAAAGAAACGGGTGACCTGTCTGTATGGAAAGGAATCGCCCAGGATGCTTTGATCATGAACATAGACGACCTGCTCTGCGTAGGTGCAGTAGACAACATCCTCGTATCTTCCACCATCGGACGCAACAAGTTGCTCATTCCCGGTGAAGTAATTTCCGCCATCATCAACGGCACAGACGAACTTCTGGCAGAGCTTCGCGAAATGGGAGTAGGTGTATATGCAACCGGTGGAGAGACTGCCGACGTAGGCGACCTTGTCCGCACGATTATCGTAGACAGTACAGTGACTTGCCGCATGAAACGTTCTGACGTTATCGACAATGCAAACATCCGGCCGGGTGATGTAATTGTAGGTCTGGCATCTTATGGACAAGCTACGTATGAAAAAGAATATAACGGGGGCATGGGCAGTAACGGCCTCACGAGTGCCCGCCACGACGTATTCGACAAATATCTCGCTGCGAAATATCCTGAAAGCTATGATGCCGCTGTTCCTGAAGAACTTGTTTACTCAGGGAAACTGCAACTGACGGATAGCGTAGAAGACTCCCCCATCAACGCAGGAAAGCTCGTGCTTTCTCCTACCCGTACGTATGCTCCGGTAGTGAAAAAATTGCTCGATGCCCTCCGCCCCCAAATCCACGGAATGGTGCATTGTTCCGGTGGGGCACAAACTAAAGTGCTGCATTTCGTAGACAATGTCCGGGTCGTTAAAGACAACCTTTTTCCCGTTCCTCCTCTATTTAAAACTATCCAGGAACAAAGCGGTACGGAATGGGCAGAGATGTATAAAGTATTCAACATGGGACATCGCCTCGAAGTATACCTGTCGCCCGAACATGCCGAAGAAGTCATTGCCATCAGCAAAAGCTTCAACATTGATGCCCAGATTGTGGGCCGCATTGAAGAAAGCGACAAAAAAGAACTTATCATCCGGAGCGAATTCGGAGAGTTTAGATATTGATATAAGTACGAGAAGAATGCACCTAAACTCATAAGTGAACAGTATATTAATGGCAGATAACAACAACATATTAGAAAAGTTAGAGGGTCTGGTAGCCCGATTTGAAGAGATATCAACCCTTATCACCGATCCGGCAGTGATTGCCGACCAGAAGCGTTACGTCAAGTTGACCAAAGAATACAAGGACTTGGACGACCTGATGAAAGCCCGCAAAGAATACATCCAACTATTGGGCAACATCGCAGAAGCTAAAGACATCCTTGCCAACGAATCGGACGCAGATATGCGGGAGATGGCTAAAGAAGAAATGGACAACAGCCAGACAAGATTGCCTGAACTGGAAGAGGAAATCAAACTGATGCTCGTCCCCGCAGACCCGCAAGACGGCAAAAACGCCATCCTCGAAATCCGTGGCGGGACAGGAGGCGACGAAGCTGCTATCTTTGCAGGCGACCTTTTCCGCATGTACGCCAAGTTCTGCGAACAGAAAGGTTGGAAAATGGAAGTCTCCAGCGCCAACGAAGGTGCTGCAGGCGGATACAAAGAAATCATCTGTAGCATCACTGGTGACAACGTATACGGCACGATGAAATACGAATCGGGTGTTCACCGCGT
>JAUUNK010000095.1 GCA_030844565.1 Bacteroides ovatus | reverse complement strand
CCTGAAATGGTCTGCTCCTTTTTTTTGTAAAAAGACGTGATTCGCTTACCTTTGTAGTCGTAATTAATCTTTAAATACTCTTTCGCTTATGAAAAAACTTATTTGGGGAGCATTCCTTATGGCTTTTTTTCTTGCTTTCTTTTCGTGTTCTTCTAATAAACTACCGGAAGGAATTCTTACTTATTCCGTCTTTCCTCAAGAAAAGAAATTAACAGCACAGACTCTGGAGATTGATACGGTTCTTTTCCGCTATCCTTATCGTATACGGGTGATGGGAGATAAGGCTATAGTGATGGACCTGCACGGGGTGGACCATTTTTGTCATGTATTTCATTATCCTGATTTCAACTATTTGGCTTCTCTTGGTAAACGCGGCGAGGCTCCTGGAGAAATGTTATCTATGGAAAATATCCGGTGTTATAAGGATACACTTTGGACGTTGGATGCTAATAAGAAAGAATTGACAGGTTATGGCTTAAATACTTCTATTAGTGGAGTATTACCCCGGGAGAAGGTAATCAAGTTGGGTGAAGACATCGCGCGTCCACTCGATTTTATAGTTTATAATGATACTACCTTTCTTATACCAGACTATTTGGGTGAGGCACGTTTTTGTTGGGTGAACCGTGAGGGAAAATTGATACAGAGAAGCGGAGAGATTCCTTCGCAGAATGAAGAAGCTCTGGAGAATTCCCGTCCCGCTTTGGCGCAGGCGTGGCGTAGTTTTCTGGATTATCATCCTGAGAATGGAGTATTGGTTGCTGCTACTCAATTGGGTGAAGTGTTCGAAATCTATAATTTACGTGATAATACTCATTTGGTTTGTCAGGGCGAACATGGTGAGCCGAAGTTTCAGGTAGCCGGTGGATATGGTATTCCTACGGGAATCATGGGATTCAGTGACGTACAAGTGACGGATAGCGCCATCTATGTCATATTCGATGGGAAGACTTTCAAAGATATAGCCCGCACGCAAGGAACTCTTCCGGAGGGGGGGCAAACCATTTATGTATTTAGCTTGAAGGGAGAACCTGTCTGCAAATACATGCTCGATCGGTCTATCGGAAGTATATGGGTAGATGAAGTTGGCAAAAATATTCTTGCTACAGATTGTAACAGCGACCAACCCATCGCTTTATTTCATTTTGAGTAAACTTCACTACATATAATATAAGTGTTTGAGTATGAAATATTGGTATGGCATTCTTTTCTTCTTTCTTCTTTGTTCGTGTGCAGATACAAAGAAGAAAGAATTACTCTCTCTCGTAGAGCAATGGAAAAACAAAGAAATTGTCTTTCCTGCAAATCCCGTGTTTACGGTTCAGGGAAGCGATACGGTAGATTACCTTATTGGTGATTCTTACAAGATATTGTGTTATGTAGATTCGTCCGGTTGCACGAGCTGTAGATTGCAACTTCCCCGGTGGAAAGAGTTGATAGCTACTCTCGATTCTTTAGTTGCAAGCGATACGCTGGGTCCTGTTCCACCGGTCCAATTTCTCTTTTTCTTTGTGCCTAAAAGAAAGGTAGATATATACTATAGTCTCAGGACCAGCAACTTCAGTTATCCGGTCTGTATTGACCAAAAGGATTCGCTCAATCGGTTGAATCACTTCTCATCAGATGAACGTTTCCAGACATTTTTGTTGAATGAAGAGAATAGGGTGGTGGCGATGGGAAATCCGGTACATAACCCGAAGATTAAAGAACTCTATCTTGGAATCATAACAGGAAAGAAAGTTTCTGCCTCTTCTACTAAGTTACAAACAACAGTTACTTTGGATAAGGAAACAGTGGACATGGGTACTTTTGATCCTGAACACGAACAGATAGCAGAATTTATTCTGACTAACACAGGAGAAGCCCCTTTGGTAATAGAAGATGTGGCTACTTCGTGCGGTTGTATAACCGTGGAATATGGAAAGGAACCGGTGCAATCCGGTAAGCAGGTTGCTCTTCGAGTAAAATATAAAGCAGATCATCCGGAACACTTTAGTAAAACGATTACAGTATATTGCAATGCTCAAGGCTCACCTTTCAAACTGAAGGTGAAAGGGAATGCGGAATCAAGATAGATAGGTAGCTAGAGATGGAAGTGAACGAGGAATTGAAAGGGAAAATAAGGAAAAGCATTGCTGCCATAGTGATGTTTGCCGGCATTTTCATGTTGTTGGGCACCGTCTTTGTTTCAGCTCCGGGCATGCCGGCGGGAGAACTGTCTTATCAGAAGTTATGGATAGGGCGTATGTCCTGGGTCTTTGTCGGATGTAGCCTTCTATTCTTGTGCTTGGGTGGAAAGGGGAAACCCTCTTTCAGTTTGTTGGTGATGTGGGCGCTTATCCTTTGTGGAGGCATAGAAGCTGTATGGGGATTTTGCCAGCTTTACGGATGGTCCGTATCCCATCATTCTTTATATGCGCTTACAGGCTCTTTTTATAATCCGGGTCCCTATTCGGGATATCTGGCTATGATTCTTCCTCTTTGCCTGAGTGAATGGATGGATTTGAGGAAGATAGAGAAAAAAAAATTGCTGCAATACATCCAATACTATGTGGTTTGGGGGACTATGCTTCTCATTCTCTGCCTTCTTCCTGCTGGTATGAGCCGTTCGGCGTGGCTGGCTGCCGCTGTTTCTTGTGGTTGGGTGTGCTGGGTACGCTGTTCGTGGGGCAGTTATTTAAAGTCATGGTGGAAGCAACACAGAAGATGGATGATGCTAGGTTCTGTTGCTTGCGGTATGGTGGCAATTCTCCTTATGTTTACTCTTTTTCATCTGAAAGCCAATTCGGCAAGCGGGCGGTTATTGATGTGGAAGGTCAGTTGCCGCGCTATGGCAGAGAAACCTCTTTGGGGATATGGGAGAGGAAGCTTTGCCGAGGCTTATGGCAATGCACAGGAACAATATTTTGCTGAAGGAAATTATCTTCCCCGTGAAGAACTTGTAGCGGGAAGTCCGGAATATGCTTTTAATGAATATCTGCAATTGATGGTGGAATATGGAATACCTATGCTGGTTCTCGTTTTGGGGATAGTCGCTTTTGCTTGGTGGCGGGGGCTGGCCCGGGGGCAAGTAGCTCTGTGTGGAGGCATCTTGTCGGTATTGGTATTTAACTTCTCTTCCTATCCCATGCAGATTCCTGCATTTGCTTTGGCATTCTTATTCTTGGTGGCAGCCTGTCTGATAGGGCGGTCGTGGCGGTTGGCTCTGGCTTTTATAGCCTTTATGTCTTGGTTGGGCACTCATTTTATCAAAGACAACACTTATCAGCAATGCCGGAAGTGGACAAGTTGCCAGATGTTATATAAGGTAGGAGCTTACAGGCAAGCTTTGAAAGAGTATGAGCGGTTGTATCCTGCTTTGAAAGACCGCGGAGCTTTTCTTTTTGAATACGGACATTGCCTGCACAAATTGGAAGAATATGCCGCTTCCACACAGATTCTGCAAGAAGCGGAAAAGCAGAGTTGCGACCCGATGATTCTCAATATCATTGGTAAAAACTACCAAGCCTTGAAACAGTACAGAGATGCAGAGAAGTGGCTGATGCGTTCTACTCATCGCCTTCCTGGCCGCATCTATCCTTATTATCTGTTGGCAAAGCTCTATGCAGAGCCGGACTTCTATCATCCGGAGAAATTGAAAGAGATGGTGGAAGTAGTGCTCACTAAAGAGCCCAAAGTGCAGTCTACGGCTATCAGAGAAATGAGAGAAGAGGTGAAGAAACTGAAGTGAATCAACTCCCGACAAATACGTATGAAAAAGAAACTAGATAGAACCTGTTGGGCCGGATTCCTGGGGATTCTTTCCCTTTTCTTTTCCTGCTCTAACTTTGATCGTCTGGAATATGCATTGGACTTTGCCGGAACCAACCGCATAGAGTTGGAAAAGGTGTTGCAACACTATACAGATAGCGGTCTGAAATACAAGGCTGCATGTTTTTTGATAGAAAACATGCCTCATTATTACTTCTATGAAGGGAAGGAACTGGACACCTTGCGCCTGTTGCAGGCAAGCATCTATAAGAAACGCCATCTCGAACATGAAGTGCGGGACAAATGGCAGAAATTCTCTTATCGTTCCTTGAAAAAAGTATATGACGCACAAGTGATTACGGCAGATTACTTAATCAGCAACATCGACCTTGCTTTCGCCGCTTGGAATAAACGTCCGTGGAGTAAGCACTATTCTTTTGAAGAATTTTGTGAATGGATATTGCCTTATCGCATCGGAGACGAGCCATTGGAGAACTGGCGACCGGTTTATTATAAAAAGTATTCCCATTTGCTCGATTCGCTTTATCAAGGCACAGACGTAGTGGCAGCAGCCGACTCAGTGATTAAAAGAGCTACCAGGAGGAAAAATGTCTTTTCTGCCGATTTAACCCTTCCCCACTTAGGGGCAATGTTTTTAATGGAGCAGTGTGTGGGCTATTGTCGGGAGACTTCCGATTTCTGTTCCTATGTTTTGCGTTCGGCAGGTATTCCCGCTGCCATCGACTTTTATCGTTATTCTCCCGAGATGCAGGGAGGTCATTCGTGGAGTGTTATAAAGGATACGACCGGAAATATCGTTACTTTCTGGTTCGAACCTCCTGTCCGTGGAAAAAGGGATAAAAGAAAGAGGGGAAAGGTCTATCGCACCTGTTTCGGCTGGCAAAAAGAAGAGATAAAAGGCATTCGGCAAAGTAAAAGCATACCGGATGTGTTGAAAGATGCCTATTCCACGGATGTGACGGCAGAGTATTTTGGAAAGAACCGGATAGAAGTAGAAATCGATGTCCCCAAGAAGAACGAAGGAGATAAATATGCTTGTTTAGCAGTATTCTCTTCATTGGGATGGAAACCGGTTGATATAGTCTATTTAAAGGATAGAAAAGCTGTGGTGGAAGATATTGAGCCGGAGATAATTTATATTATTCTGTCGCGGGTAGGTTCTTCATGGAGGCCTGTTAGCTATCCATTTCGTTGGATAGAGGAAAAAGTATGCTATTTCGAGCCCGATGAAAAACAGTTGGAGCGAGTGAACCTGTTGCGCAAATACCCTCTTCGTGGCTGGACTAAGTTCCATATAGCAGGTGTGGTAGGCTCTCGTTTGGAAGCCTCTAACAGTTTAGACTTTAAGCAAAAAGAACTGATATACCATATTGTAGATACTCCCCGCATTAATTATAACGAGATTCTTTGTTCTCCACGGCAGAAATATAGATACGTTCGTTACACCGGACCTGACGGAGGGCAAGCAAAGATTGCCGAACTTATGTTTTATAATTCCAAAGACTCCTCTATACCCCTTCCTGTGAAAGCCGTGGAGGGGAGTCAGCCTGCGAAAGATAATAAAGAAGAAGCTAAAGATAAAGTATGCGATGGAGATTATCTGACTTATTTTATGTCCAAGCAAAAAAGGGGTTATGTCACATTGGACTTGAGCGAGCCGCAATTTATAAAGAAGATAGTATATATCCCCCGCAATGACGAAAACTTTGTCCGTATCGGGGATGAATATGAACTGTTCTATCAAAAAGGCAGAAAAGGATGGGTCTCTTTAGGAAGGAAAAGAGCTGACGAACCCCGACTAGTCTATAATAAAGTGCCTAAGAATGCATTACTCTGGTTGCGTAACCTTTCGCGTGGCAAAGAAGAAGAAATTTTCTTTATGAAAGAGGGTGAGCAGAAGTTCCTTTGCGAGGAGCCTATCTTTGCACCAGGAAGCTCTTATTAGAAGATTTTGGTATGGCGTGGAAATCCCTTTCTTAAGATGGAGGCATGTCTTTTTTAAGGCGTCGACATAACTCTGCTAAGACGTGGGCATAACCCTGCTAAGACGTGGGCATAACTTTTGAAACATCTTGGGGAAGATGGTTAATTCTTTCTTGTGGCGATGAAAAGGGGGGGGTGAATAAAAGTGAGGCTTGTCCGAAAATGTCCGTCTCATTTTTTTGCAAGTAAGTACATATTGTTTATCTTTGCCCCAAAGGAGAAGAAAGTAATGAATAGAGCATAATACGGAATTTAATAAATATACTATCGATGAAAGAACACAAAATAAGATGGATGCTTTGTCTCTTGGGCGGAATGCTTGCTGCTTGTTCTGGTGATAAGAAAGAGGAATCTTCAGAAAAGGAGGGAGGAGTGACAACCATTCTTCCTTCGTCACAGAATGACGTTTCGGTCATGACGTTGGAAAGCCGGAACTTTAATCACGAATTAGTCAGCAACGGTAAAGTCACAGCCCGGGGACAAGCCGACTTGAGGTTCGAGAGTAATGAGATAGTAGCTCATATTTATGTGAAGAATGGCGATCGTGTGCAGAAAGGTCAAAAACTGGCAGAGCTTGACAAATTTCGTCTTAACAATAAACTGGCGCAGGCAGAAGTCGCTTTTGAAAAAGCTAAACTGGACTTGAAAGATGTCCTTATAGGTCAGGGATATACCGTGGACAACCTGGAAAAAATTCCCGAAGAAGCTATGAAACTTGCAAAAGTAAAAAGCGGATATGACCAGACCCGTGCCCAATACGAGCTCGCCCGGCGCGAAGAAGAAAATGCCACCCTTATAGCTCCTTTCGATGGTATAGTAGCTAATCTCTTTACGAAACCCTACAATCTGGCAAACACTTCTGAAGCATTTTGTACCATTATAGATTCTCAAGGAATGGAAGTGGATTTCACCGTGTTGGAAAGTGAACTTCCACTTGTGAAGAATGGGGATCACGTGACAATTATCCCTTACGCAGATGCGACCAGCCGGTATCAGGGAAATGTTGTGGAAATTAACCCATTGGTAGACACTAACGGCATGGTAAAAGTGAAAGCCCGCGTAGACGGAAAAGGAAAGTTGTTTACGGGAATGAATGTAAGGGTTAGTGTGCGCCGCTCGCTGGGCAAACGATTGGTCATACCCAAAACAGCAGTTGTGCTTCGTTCCGGCAAACAAGTTGTGTTCACTCTGAAGGATGGAAAAGCGATGTGGAACTACGTGCAGACAGGACTCGAGAATGCAGATAGCTGTGTGGTCTCCAACAGGGCTGATGCCGGGGTAACCGACGGGCTTCTGGAAGGAGAAGTGGTGATTGTCACTGGGAACGTGAACTTGGCACATGAGGCTCCCGTCAACGTCAATGAGAAATAATACACAGGCCCGTAAGGCTGAACAAAGAACAAGAGCATGATTAAATTTTTGATAGAACGCCCCATTGCCGTTCTTATGGCATTCACGGCTTGCTTCATTGTAGGGTTGGTCACCTATTTCACCCTGCCTGTATCCTTGTTGCCGGACATTGCTATTCCCGAAATCACTGTACAGGTGTCTGCTGCCAATACTTCGGCACGTGAATTGGAGAATACAATTGTTAAGCCTCTCCGGCAGCAACTCATTCAGGTGTCTACCCTGAAAGATATGACTAGTGAAGCACGTGATGGCGTAGGTATCATCCGGCTGAATTTTGATTATGGCACCAACACTGACCTTGCTTTTATTGAGGTGAACGAAAAGATAGATGCTGCCATGAACTACCTGCCTAAGGATACTGACCGGCCTAAGGTGATTAAAGCCAGCGCTACGGACATCCCTGTCTTCTACCTCAATCTGACTTTGAAGAAAGACCGCGTGTATGAAGTGACCGATCAACAGGCATTTATCGAACTTTGCGGTTTTGCCGAATCGGTCATTAAACGGCGCATTGAACAATTACCCGAAGTTGCGATGGTGGACGTCACAGGTCTGGTGCAAAGCCAGCTTCGCATCGTGCCCGACCCCGAGAAACTCGCCATTCTCGGACTATCTATCAGTGACATTGAGTCGGCTTTGTCTTCCAACAACGTGGAGCCGGGAAGCATGAAGGTGCGCGACGGTTATTATGAGTATAACATTAAGTTTTCCACTCTGCTCCGCACGGTAGAGGATGTGGAAAATATCTATATCCGCCGCAAAGACCGGATTGTTCAGCTAAAAGATTTTTGCCGTATCAGCATTGTCCCGATTGAAGAAAAAGGAGTATCCATCTCTAATGGAAAAAGGGCGGTAACCCTTGCCATCATCAAGCAGGCGGATGAGAATATGGATAAAATGAAACAAGCACTCAACGGAACCATGAACTATTTTAAGTCGGTGTATCCCGACATCGAGTTTAATGTCAGCCGTAATCAGACCGAACTTCTGGACTTTACCATCTCTAACTTGCAGCAGAACCTGTCGTTAGGTTTCCTGTTTATCTGCATTGTTGCCGTTCTGTTCCTCGGAGATGTGAAGTCGCCGTTCATCATTGGCTTGAGCATGGTAGTTTCCATTGTCATCAGTTTCTTATTTTTCTACCTATTTAATATGTCACTCAATATCATCTCTCTTTCGGGATTGATTCTTGCTTTAGGTATGATGATTGATAGCTCGATTATTGTGACGGAGAACATCTCTCAATACCGCGAACGGGGATACTCGCTACGGCGGGCTTGCATCACCGGGACTAGCGAGGTGGTGACACCTATGTTGAGTTCTTCGTTGACTACGATTGCTGTCTTTCTGCCTTTGATTTTCATGAGCGGCATTGCAGGCGCCATCTTCTATGACCAGGCTTTCTCGGTGACAGTGGGATTGATGGTTTCCTATTTCACGGGTATCATGTTGTTGCCCGTTCTCTATATGTTAGTCTATCGTGTCGGCATCCGCACCCGCAAGTGGAAAATTTTTTCTTTTAAATTCAATAACCCCATCAAGGAGCATACTTTAGACCGTTTTTATGATAAAGGCGTTGATTGGGTATTTAGCCATAAGACGTTGAGTGTGCTTTTCTGCGCGGTATCTTTCCCTCTTTGCGTATTTTTCTTCTTCTACATCGACAAGGAACGTATGCCCGCTATTGACGAGAACGAACTGATTGTGCGGGTGGAATGGAATGAGAATATCCACGTCGATGAGAACCGCCACCGCATAGATGAGCTTTTTCGTAAGTTGAAAGATGAAACAATAGAACAGGCTGCTTCCGTAGGTCAGCAGGATTTTATTCTGAACCGGGAAAGGGAACTGTCTTCTTCCGAAGCGGAGCTATACTTCAAAACGGAAACTCCCGAAGAGATTTCTCCCTTGCAACAGAAAATCTTTCGTTTGTTGAAAGAGCGCTATCCGCTGTCGGTAGTTTCTTTCTCTCCGCCCGAAACGGTGTTCGAAAAATTGTTTGTCACCGGAGAACCCGATATTGTGGCAGAGTTGTATGCCCGTAATAAGACTAAAGCGCCGGATGCCGGGACATTGCGTTCTTTGGAACGTACCCTTGAAGAAAGAACAGGGATAGCTCCTACGGGAATCGCTTTCGAGAATCAGCTCAATTTGGTAATAGATAAAGAAAAACTTTTGCTCTACCGGGTTTCTTATGATGAGTTATACCGCATACTGAAAACCGCTTTCAAGAAGAATAGTGTGACGATGCTGCATTCCTTCCAGCAATATTTGCCTATCAACATCGCCGAAGATGAGAAGACAGTGAACGAAATTTTACGGGAAACACTGATACAAACACAGGCGGACAATAATGGTAAGGTGGAGTATATTCCTTTGCGGGAGTTCATTCGCGTGGTTCCGTCGGAAGATTTGAAAAGCATTACAGCAGGTCGCAACGGGGAGTATATTCCTTTTAACTTCTATGAAGTGCACGAGCCCCAGCGGTTGATGGAGGAAGTAAAAGTGGTTGCCGGAAGTGATTGGGATACAGGCTTTGCGGGTAGCTTCTTTTCTAACAAGAAGATGCTTGATGAACTGGTCGTGATTTTGTTCATTTCCCTTTTGTTGATGTACTTCATTTTGGCTGCCCAGTTCGAAAGTTTCTTGCAACCCTTGTTAGTGTTGATGGAGATACCGATAGATGTGGCATTCGCATTGGTACTGCTATGGCTGTGCGGACATACGCTGAATCTGATGTCTGCTATCGGATTGATTGTTACTTGCGGTATTGTTATCAATGACTCCATTTTGAAACTCGATGCTATCAATGAATTGCGAAAATCAGGTGTACCTTTGCTCGAGGCTATTCACGAAGCAGGTCGGCGCCGTCTGCGTCCGATTATCATGACCTCGTTGACTACCATCTTTGCAATGGTCCCATTGCTGTTTTCTTTTGATATGGGGTCCGAGCTGCAAAAGCCGCTTTCTATTGCGATGATTGGTACAATGCTAATCGGTACTTTGGTTAGTTTGTTCATCATTCCTTTATTATATTGGTTCATTTACCGGAAGAGAAGCTCCGGTGTTGAAAAAACACAAGAAATACTATGAGAAGAAGATTTTATCTCGCGATGGCTACTTTGCTGGCAGGAATATCCTTACAGGCACAGGAACATATAACATTGAACCTGTCGCAAACCATCGAGCTTGCCAATGACAGTTCGCTTGAAGCATTTCGTACGCAAAACATGTATTTGTCCGGCTATTGGGAGTATCGTACTTACAAAGCCAACCGTTTGCCAAGCCTGACACTGAACATGACGCCCGCTCAATATAACCGCGATATTACCAAACGATATGATTCCCAGGAAGACTTGGATGTTTATCGCACGCAGCAATCGTTCTATGCCGGAGGTGGACTATCCGTCAAGCAGAACTTTGACCTCACGGGAGGTACATTTTACCTGGAATCGCAATTGGATTATTTACGCAGTTTTGGAGACAGCAAGCTGACACAGTTTACCAGTATCCCCATTCGTCTGGGATATTCTCAGAGTCTGGTGGGCTATAATTCTTTCAAGTGGGAACGCCGTATCGAACCTTTGAAATATGAACGGGTGAAGAAAGAATTTATATATAATGTAGAGAAGGTCTCTGAACAGGCAACCACTTATTTCTTTAATCTTGCTATGGCGCAGGCGGAATATAATCTCGCCAAAGAGAATGCTGCTTCATCAGATACTTTGTTCCGTATCGGTGAACAACGGTATAAGATAGCTGCTATCTCCCAAGCCGATCTGCTCACGTTGAAGCTTGATTTGGTAAACTCCCGCAATACATTGCAGAATAAAGCGAGTACATTGAAACGTGCCATGTTCTCTTTGGCTTCCTTTCTCAATCTGGATAAGAACACAATGATTACGCTAGAGCTTCCGGCACGCCCCCGCGAACTATTTGTCCCGATAGATAAAGCCTTGGAGTGCAGCCGGCAGAACAACCCCCAATTGCTGGAACTGAAGCAAAACATTCTTGAGGCGGAGAGGAACGTGGACAGAACCAAGAAAGAATCCCGTTTCAACGCCAGTCTCAATGCCAGTATCGGTTTCAATCAGGTGGCGGACAACCTGAGCGATGTATACTATAAACCGATGCAGCAAGATTTGGTTTCTGTCAGCCTGTCTATTCCGCTTATCGATTGGGGAGTGCGGAAAGGCAAATATAATATGGCACGCAACAACCTGAATGTAGTGAAAATATCTGCTCGCCAGGACGAGATCAGTATCGAAGAAGAAGTTATTATGACCGTTAATGATTTCCATATTCAACAGCAACAGATTTCCAGTGCCGAAGAAGCGCTCGACCTTGCGGTGTTAGCTTATAACGAGACTCGCCAGCGGTTCATCATTGGAAAGGCAGACATCAACAGTTTAACTCTCTCGCTCAACCGCCAGCAACAAGCGCAGCAGAACTATATCTCTGCTCTGCAAGCTTATTGGCAGAATTATTATAAAATCCGGCGTCTCACTCTTTTTGACTTTGCTACCAATATCTCTCTGGCGGATCGTTTTGATTATAATGGCGGGCATTTGATTAAGTAATGGGCAGAGGGGTAAACATACAGAAAAAGGGAAGAGGAGCTTCCGCTTTCACCTTGATAGTGGCGTTCGTATGCCTTTCATTGGTGGGTCTGGCGTTGGTTCCGTTGCTTCCGGTAAAGTTGAATCCTTCGCGTACTTTGCCAGGATTTACAGTCCAGTTCAGTATGCCGGGCACTTCGTCGCGCCTGGTGGAGATGGAGGCTACCAGTAAGCTGGAATCTATGCTGGCACGTATCCGGGGTATCCGGAATATCTATTCCACCTCAGGCAATGGCTGGGGAAACATCACCGTAGACCTGGATAAATATGCCAATACGGATGCTGTCCGTTTTGAGGCGTCTACTATCATACGGCAGACTTGGCCGGAGCTGCCCGAAGAAGTGTCATATCCCTACATCCACATGAAGCGTACCGACGAAAGGTCGTCGCGTCCGTTTATGTCTTTTACTCTTAATGCTCCTTCCACGCCGATTCTTATCCAGCAATATGCCGAAGAACATATCAAGACCAAGCTTGCCCAACTATCCGGTATCTATAAAGTGGAAGTGAGCGGCGCCACGCCGATGGAGTGGAGGCTCGAATATGACAGTGAGCAACTCAGACAGTTAAGAGTCAGTCTAAGTGACATTTCCCGTGCCATACAGCATTATTATCAGAAAGAATTCCTGGGAACGTATGACATGGAGTCGACTCCCGGCAAGAAAGAATGGATTCGTTTGGCAATGATGCCTGAAGAAATGTCTCAGGGAACTTTCGATTCTTCCCGGATTCAAGTGAAGAATGAGCAGGGACGCATTATTCGTCTGGACGAACTGGTGAAGGTTACTCATATAGAAGAAGAGCCACAAAGCTATTATCGCATCAATGGGTTGAATTCCATCTACCTGTCCGTCACGGCAGAAGAAACGGCAAACCAGTTGCAACTCAGCAAATCGGTGAATCTTCAGATGGAAGATATACGCCGGAATCTCCCTGCGGGCTATCAGATTCATAAGAGCTATGACGCAACGGAATATATTCATCAGGAATTGGATAAAATCTATCTTCGTACGGGATTGACCGTGATTATTCTGTTACTGTTTGTACTGCTGATTACACTGAGTCCCCGTTATTTACTTTTAATAGTAGTCAGCTTAAGTGTCAACATTGCAATAGCCGTGATATTCTATTATCTTTTCGGACTGGAAATGCAATTATATTCGTTGGCAGGAATCACTGTCTCACTAAATCTTGTGATCGACAATACCATTGTGATGACGGATCATTACCTGCGACGGCGCAATCTGAAAGCCTTTCTTTCCGTGTTGGCTGCCACGTTGACTACTATGGGAGCACTCGTTATCATCTTTTTCCTCGATGAGAAAATTCGCTTGAACTTACAAGATTTTGCCGCAGTGGTAATCATCAATCTTGCCGTTTCACTGCTGGTTGCTCTTTTCTTTGTACCTTCCATGATAGATAAGATCGGGCTTCATAGGCGCCGCCGTGGAGAAAAAGTGAAGTATGGTAGATTCCACATGCCGGATATATGGGTTTTCCGGAAGATGCGCCGGGGACTACGCCGTTTTCCTGTTTATTTCACTCGTTTCTATGCAGGCTTCATCCGCATACTTTGCCGCTGGCGGGTAGCAGTCTGCATCTTGTTGCTGTTAGCCTTCGGCCTTCCGGTATTTATGTTGCCGGAAAAGATGGAAGGGGAGAAGAAAGTGGCGCAAATCTATAACGCTACCCTTGGCTCTTCTACCTATAAAGAAAAAATAAAGCCGATAGTCGACAAAGCGTTGGGCGGAAGTTTGCGTTTGTTTATCCAGAAGGTATATGAAGGAAGCTATTTCACGCGGAATGAAGAAGTTGTGTTGTATGCCAATGCTAACCTTCCCAATGGAAGTACACTGGACCAGATGAATACGCTTGTGAAGAAGATGGAAGTCTACTTAAGTGAATTTAAAGAAATCAAGCAGTTCCAAACCTCCGTATATAATGCGCGCCGGGCTACTATCAGTATTTATTTTACGAAAGAACATCAAAAGAGCGGATTCCCTTATACTTTGAAAGCGAATATGATAAGTAAAGCTCTTCAGCTTGGCGGGGGTAGCTGGGGAATATATGGTTTGCAGGATCAGGGGTTTAGCAACGATGTACGCGAGAATGCCGGTTCTTTCCGTGTGAAGATGTATGGATATAATTACGACGAACTTTATTATTGGGCTGAACAGTTGAAAGCACGGTTCCTCAGTCATCGCCGTATCAAAGAAGTAACTATCGGTTCGGAATTCTCTTGGTGGAAAGATGATTACCAGGAGTTTTATTTCAACTTGGATAAAGAAAGGATGGCACGGGCGGGGATCAATGCCTATAATTTGTTTTCATCCGTTCGTCCTATCTTCGGGCGCGATATGGAGGTGGGGTCTGTAGTGACGGAAGAAGGTAACGAGAAGATAAAACTCTCTTCCCGCCAATCACATGAATATGATGTATGGGCTATGCAGTACTTCCCTTACGGAGATTTACAATACAAGTTATCCGAACTGGCTACGGTTGAAAAAGGACAGGCTCCCCAAGAGGTGGCGAAAGAGAACCAGCAATACCGTCTGTGCCTTCAATATGAGTATATCGGTTCGTCCGAACAAGGGTATAAGATACTGAAACGGGATTTGGAAGAGTTTAATGCCAAATTGCCTATGGGATATACAGCCAGTTCCGAACGTGAAAGTTGGTCCTGGGGAAAGAAAGAGAATAAGCAGTATTTGCTATTGGTGGTAGTGATTGGAATCATCTTCTTTATCGCCAGCATCCTGTTCAACTCCTTGAAGCAGCCATTGGCTATTATCTTTGTGATTCCCGTATCGTATATTGGTGTCTTTCTCACCTTTTACTGGTTTAAGTTAAACTTCGACCAAGGCGGTTTTGCCTCCTTTGTACTGCTATGTGGCATCACAGTGAATGCCAGTATTTACATTCTCAACGAATATAATTCGATTCGACGTCGCTTTCCCCGTCTCTCTTCGCTTCGTGCCTACACTAAGGCATGGAATACAAAGATTATACCTATTTTCCTGACTGTCGTTTCTACAATTCTGGGATTTGTCCCCTTCATGGTAGGTACAGATAAAGAAGCCTTCTGGTTTCCGTTGGCGGCAGGAACTATCGGTGGATTGGTGATGTCTATGATAGGAGTATTCCTTTTCTTACCGGTGTTGTCTTTGAAGAAGAAAGAGGTGGTGAGGAAAAAAAAATAAAAAAATACCCTTCTTACTTGGGGGTGGTAACAAGGGTGCTTTCTTATAAAGGCTATTGTCAACTTTACATGCTGCTAATTGCCTTTACGACTTTCTGCAAATTTCTTACATAATTAGTAACTTATAAACAAGTATTTTAGAGATTCTTATTTCTTTAAATGTATTCGTAAAGTTACTCCTCCGGATATATATTTAAAATCTTGTAATTCAAAGGTACATATTAAATGTTTCAATAAAATATATTGGAAACCACAATTAAACGTATGTGCATCATATTCTCCTATTAAATTTAAATTTTGATGGAAAAAGGGACTATAATTCAAACCGATAGCAATGCCTTTATATTGGAAACCAGTCCCTCTGCTATGAATATATGCAATGTGGCAGCCCATTTTTCCAAAACGAAAGACTTCGATATGTTTTGTTGCCACTATATAATATCTTGCAAAATAATTATGGGAATCTTCTCCTTGATTTATAATGATGCCTCCACCACCATTATGTCCACTAAGCGGGTCATTAGTGCCCACCACAAGAGCAGGCATATATTTCCAGAATTGTTTCTCTTTTAATAAGCGTATACGCCCAGAAAAGGAACGATCTTGATTATTAAAATATTTACCGTTTTTGCCCCATTTGCCGAAGCTCATTAAGTGACAAGTATAAGCAACTTCTATAAAAGGTAAGAAAGTTACATTTAGGAAATAATTATATGTATCATAAGTCCAACTTGTTGGCATATTATGTTTATTCATATAATTGCTACCAATCAACACGCTGCCGTCTTTTTGCATATCAGCTGTAGGCATGTGTAGTAAGCCTGTATTTCCCATTGTATATTGGGCAAAGAGTTGAGCTTTATCGAATAATATTAATTCAAAAATAATTATAAGGATAAAATACTTTTTATTTGTCATCTATCTTTTCTTTTAAAATATTCCAAATAAACAAAGCATTCCCAATTATGTATCTACGCCACATGCGTTGAGGCTCTTTTATTAAACGGTATAACCATTCTAAGCCATGCTTTTGCCACCATATTGGAGCTCTTTTCACTGTACCTGCATAGAAATCGAATACTGCCCCAATGGTACCTATATGACAATTAATATCAAGTTCCTTTAAGTGGGTATATGCCCACTTTTCTTGTTTAGGGGCTGTCATTCCAATCCATAATAAATCAGGTTTTGCTTTATTTACTGCTGTTATCATCTGGAGGTTGTCATTCTCTGTAAATTCACATTTATATGGCGGTGAATAAGTCTCTACCTTTATATAGGGAAACTCTCTTTTTGCATTTTCTTTTATTAAAGCTAAAGTCTTTTCACTACTACCTAAAAAGAAACAGGTACCTCCTTTGGTATTTAAACGATTCATTTCATATTGAAATAGATCCCAACCAGCTATGCGTTCTATTTTTTCTCCTCGTAAGAGCCTAAAAGCCAATACTACACTAATACCATCAGGAATTAGGGCTCCGCTATTTAGAAGGGCCTTTTGAAAAAGTAGATCTTTCTGTGAAGTATTATAAGAGTGAGCATTAATTGTATTGATTAGTAATTTACCATCTGGCAATGAAGATAAGTCACTTCTAGAACTTAAAAGTGAAATTGATTTCAGACACAGCATTTTATTAGTGAATTGAATGTTAGAGATGTGAAATAAACTTGTGAGGTAGAGAGTAGAAAGGTGTAAACTTGGTTAAATCTATAAATGACATTCTTTGGTAAGAATCTCATTTAATTTATGTTCAAAAACGATTAATTGGAATTTTTCCATAAATTTCTTCCTTGTATTGTTTCTCATATTTTTGCATAAATCAGGATGTTCTAGTAGATGAGCAATCTTTTTTGCTAATATTCGGGGATTTTTCTTTTCAACTATATAGCCGGTTTTATTATTATCAATTATATCAGAAATACCACCTTCATTGGTACTTATGCAGGGAATACCATATTCCATAGCCTCAAGTAATACTAAAGGAAAACATTCATTATGATAATAGGTGGGGAAAACAAATATATCAGCAAGTTGCATAAATTCTTTTTTCTCCTTACCGTATTTAGCACCATGAGCTGTTACCACTTCTTCCAATTTATAAAGAGAAACTTTCGATTTAAAATCATTATGAGTTATATCACTCCATTTTCCTACCAGGTCACAATGAAAGTCAAACTTTTCTTCTTTTAATATTCTACAAGCTTCTAATAAATCCCATACACCTTTCTCTTCCATCATGTTTGAAAGGAACAGGATATGAAAAGTTGACTTTATAGGGCTAACGATAGAAGGCGTGCTAGCAGGTATTCCATTGTGACAAATATACACATTTTTCTTTTTAACATATTTCTGAATGTCATTGTATAAGTTTTCTGCTAATAAAATGACTTTAAGATTTTTGAAGAATCTCTTGTAAAGAAAATTGTCAAAGCAATTATCCTGACGTGTAGTAACTCCCTTGTTATGGTAATGGATAATCACTTTTTTATGCATAATTTTTAAAAGCATCACCACGATAAAATCTTTGTAAAAAGCTCCACCTTTCGCATTAGGGGTTACATAGCATAAATCAGGCTTTTCTTTCCGTACAATATCAATAATATCCTTTAACAGTTTTACGTAGGAACCTATTTTTCTTAAACTTTTTTCGCCGATATCTTTTAATTCTTTTGCTAAAGCTAAGTTTATGTAATAGCAGGTAAATGAGGT
>JAUUNK010000094.1 GCA_030844565.1 Bacteroides ovatus | reverse complement strand
CTGTCTTCTTCCCAGACCGTATAATCCATATCTGAGGCGGACAAATGCTGCTTTGCCCACATCTCCTCCCTAGTGATATTGGTTGGTTTCATAAAATGCTAAAACTTAAAATTCTTATATTGCAGCGCAAAGATAAAGAGAAAAATAGTATGAAACGAGACATAAGAAGATTGGAAGTTCGAGGTGTGTCCGGACACCCTCTTATAAGATTATTGTTTTTGAAGATTATTGATAAGTTACCATTTGATTTTAGTCCATGGGCTTTTTTGCTCTCCAGTAAGTCGTTTGCCATATACATCATGCCCGAGTTGGAGGCGCTTTTGCCTCCCCATAAGGCACGCCCGATGACGTAGCTCATAGCAAGGTCGTGCCAGGAAGAAAAGCGGTCGTGTGCCATTTCGTAGGCACGGTCTATATAATGCCATGCTTCGGCTTCAGAGATGTATTTCATGTCATAGCATGCGCGTGCCATGAAGTTGAGGCGTCCGGCATCCCAACCCGTTACACCGTAGCGCAGCAGGTCTTCCCGGCAGGTGATAGTGCCACACTCCAGCAATTCATCGTAGCATTCTTCGAGGTTATGCAGCTGTTCCACGGCTTTGTCGTAATCTTCCTGACTGGTCATGTGTTGTTGGAAGATCTGGTCTTGTGCCTTTTCATCTTCAAGTAGGAAAGCTTGGTAAACATAGGGGAAGTAGTAAGCAAATCCCTTTTCTGAGAGATACTCCAATGTCTGCTTGGCATCTTGCGTGTTGCAGATACCCCACCAATCGGAAAGGATGGTGGAGAGCTTATCCTTAATATCCAGTGTCAGAGAGTTGAGGTATGCTCCCTGCTGCAAAGCGTAGAGAGAACCTACGCAAAGTTTCTTATACTCCGCTTCCGTCAGGCGGGAACGGGGGTTGAGGCGTATGCCTTGAAAAAGGCGGATGAACTTGCGTAGCATAGGCCATACGCGGCGATAAAGATAGTAAGCGATAATGATTGGGACGACTACCCAAAGTATCCAGTTGAAGTTGGTCATAAGTAATTATTATTAATGGTTTGTTATTGCTATTACTTGTTTCATTTCTTTTATGTGAAGCCCCTGTAACATGTTATTCTACTTCTGTTAGAAGTGCAGAACCTTACCTATGATCTGATTCCGGATGACAGGAAAGCAGATCGCATAAGTCAGAGAATAGGAAGGTTAACCTTCAGATTCGGGTATAAGTCGCCTAATTGCTTCAAGAAATCATTCGCCACTACAATATCGCGTATAGCTTCTTGTGGACTGCCCGGAATTTCCGGTATGTTAGTGAAAATCAAGCAGGAGTAGATGATCAGTTCTAATGGTTTATCATCTGTTTGTAACGACAATTTGTAAGCACGGACATTCTTACCACGCGCTTCTGCCTGTGCCTGTTCTTGCCCTTGGAGCGGATATTCAACAAGGCGAGATTCACGAAGGAGGAATGGAGGGAACGTTAGGTGGGCGTCTATCTCTCCGTCCGTGTCAGTATCGAATAAGTGTAAGGTGTCGCCACTTAACACCAGGTACTTCGGTGTATGTACTGAGTGGAAACGTACGGTGCCTAACGTAGCCATGCCTTTCAACTTATTTTTCATTCCATCTTTCAGCGAATCTGCTATGCTGTACTCTATGTTTGCATAGTTCACGGCATCGATTCGCCCTTGCTTCATTGCTTCTTTCAGGAAAAGCCCTTCGGAGTCAATAAATTGTTTTCTATACAATTCTGCCTTGGCAAATTCTGCCTTGAAATCTGTTTGATTTACTACCGCTATGCGTTGCGCATTTTTCTGTTTCACATAAAAATAATAACCCATGGAGAGGGCAATACATCCAATTACAATAAGGTAAGTCATACGCTTTTGGTTTAAACAGGGTTGTTACTACAAATGATTTGTTTCTTTAGGTTTCTGATGTTTGTATTGTACTTCTATGACGACAAATATAAGTAATTTATATAAAAAACCGACCATTCTTCCGGTTAAATTCGGAAGAATGGTCGGTTTTTATCGGGTTGGATTCTTGTTGATAAGAAAAAGGTCTGTAAATCAGCGTGCTTTTAGCATAGAATAGAGATAGTCATAGGCACGGTGCAGTTCTCCAACGTCCAATCCTGTGGAGAAAAATTTCATGAATGACATACCTAGGTAGATGTTGTTGAACATGTTGGCTACTAGTTCTATGTCTGTATCCTGATGTAATTCCCCACTCTTGATAGCGTCGGTTATTGCTATGCGCCATCGTGCCAGAAACTTCTCCCAGAACGTCCGTATCTTGGTTTCAGCATTCGGATAGTAGCGCTGAATTTGTGGCATGAAGCCGAAGAAATTGGAGAAAACTGTCTCGTCGCCAATAGTTTCTGCCTGTCGTAGTACGGATACATACCACTCCATGGTATTCTGCACGTTTTCCACAAAACGGTCGAGAAATTCCGAGAACGATGATGCAGCCTGGAATTTCGCATCGGCATCGTGTATATTGAAGAAGAAGCGGTCCACTACCGCCACAAATAGTTCCTGTTTGGTGGGATAGTAATACGAGATGCCTGCCTTGGATATTCCGGTGGCTTGCGTCAGCAGGCTGTAGCTTGCCCGTTCATAGTTGTATTGCAGGAACATGACGAATGCGTCTTGCAGCAGTTTCTCTCTATTGGTTTTCATAAATTTATAACTATTAATGTTTCCGTTTGCGAAGATACGTTTTTTCTTTTGTTTTCCTTTTCTGCCTCCGTCTTGACATAAGCTATAGTAGAAAAGCTAACGGCAGCTGGAAAAAGGTGTGCGATTTCAGAATGAAGTCTCACTCCTGAAGGGACAAAGTGCTACTTTTTTTTATTCACGTGCAAAAATAGAAGAACTAACTTAATTTTTCATACATTTGCAGTGTAAGAGAATCAGTAACTAAGATTGTTCAACTCATGAAACACCAACTCTGTATATAGCTACGCCCAACGAATAGCATCTTCTATAATAAAGCTATTCAGCTATTTGGCAAATAAACCGTTGTTTGCCACAGAGTGATTATACCCTTTTATTTATATGATTTGCGGAGTAGCATGCTGCATTTGGATGCAATATGTGGCGCCGTGTTATATGCAATTGAACAATGAATTATACCTATAAACAAATTTGGCTCATTAATTTTCCGGTGATGATGAGCATTTTGATGGAGCAACTAATCAACATCACCGATGCCGTCTTTTTAGGTCATGTCGGTGAAGTGGAATTGGGAGCTTCCGCCATTGCCGGTATCTATTATTTAGCAGTCTACATGCTTGGGTTCGGATTTGCCATCGGATTGCAAGTGATGATTGCCCGACGGAATGGAGAACAGAGATATAAGGAGGCAGGCAGCACTTTCTTTCAAGGTCTTTTTTTCCTGTTAGCTTTGGCTGTCTTTCTCTGTTTGGTGATACATCTCGTTTCTCCGCTCATTTTAAAACATCTGATAAACTCTCCGGAGATTTATCAGGCAGTCGTTCGTTATTTGAATTGGCGTAGTTTCGGTCTGATGTTCTCCTTCCCCTTCTTAGCTATGCGTTCGTTCTTTGTCGGAATAACGAATACTCGGGCGCTCTCGTGGGCTGCGGCTACAGCTGTCCTGATTAATATACCTTTCAATTACTTCTTAATCTTTATTTTAAACTTAGGTATTTCCGGAGCGGCAATTGCTTCGTCGCTGGCAGAAGTGGGGTCTTTCGTTATACTTTGTATTTATATGTGGCGAAAGACAGATAAAGTGAAGTATGGATTAAAACCGGTCTATGACGGGGGGCTGTTGATGAAAGTTCTAAATCTGTCCGTGTGGAGCATGTTGCATGCTTTTATCAGTGTCGCTCCCTGGTTCTTGTTTTTTGTAGCCATCGAGCATTTGGGAAAAGAAGAACTGGCTATCTCCAATATCACTCGTAGCGTTTCCACCGTATTTTTTGTCATAGTGAACTCTTTCGCTCTTACTACCGGTTCCTTGGTGAGCAATGCGATTGGGGCGGGAGAGCGGGATAAGCTTTTTCCTATCTGCCGGCAGGTATTAAAATTGGGCTATTCCATAGGATTTCCGCTGGTGGGCATCGCCTTGCTATGCAATCAAGGCATTATAGGTCTCTATACTAATGACGCATGATTGCTATCGCCAGCATTTCTTCCTTTTGTGGTCATGCTGTTCAATTATACTTTTGCTTTACCCGGCTATGTGTATCTTAATGCAGTGGGTGGCACAGGAAAAACAAAGACTACCTTTATTTTTCAGTTGACCACCACCTGCGTTTATCTCTTTTACCTGTATTGGCTGAGTCATTTGGCGGAAGCATCTTTGGCTCTTTATCTCACCGCAGAATATCTTTTTGTGATTCTGCTGGCAGTTCAATCTATTATTTACTTAAAATTCAAACATTATTAAATTCCAAAAACCATGATGACGAAAATATATCCCCGTACCGGAGACAAGCAGACGGTGTATCTGAACGCTGTAGTAAAAGACCCGCAAATAGAGGTTGGAGACTATACCATCTATAACGACTTTGTGACCGACCCTTTGCTTTTTGAGAAGAACAATGTTCTCTATCATTATCCTATCCATCCGGAAAAACTCGTGATAGGCAAGTTTTGCTCTATCGCCTGCGGGACGAAGTTCCTGTTTAACTGCGCCAACCACAGCTTGAAGTCATTATCTACTTATACCTTCCCTCTGTTTTACGAAGAGTGGGGACTGGATGTAGCCGATATAACTTCTGCATGGGACAACAAAGGAGATATTATCATAGGCAATGATGTCTGGATTGGGTATGAAGCCGTGATTATGGCGGGAGTTCATATAGGAGACGGCGCCATTGTTGCCGCGCGGGCTGTCGTAACCAAAGATGTTCCTCCCTATACTATTGTAGGGGGCGTTCCTGCCAAAGAAATACGAAAACGCTTTGATGCCGATGTAATAGAACAGTTATTGAAACTGAAATGGTGGGATTGGTCGGAGGAAAGGATACGTTCGAGCTTGCCCTATCTAAGAAAAGGGGCTTTAAAGGAGATTTGAAAGGCTTTCATACCTTTCTTGATTTTTATAAAAGGGAGGTTGCACGACACCCGGGTCTCGAGTATATTGACACCCGGGTGTGGTGACGTTCTCTTTAGTATCGGTGAAGAAAGAATATTCGGTGGAGAAAGAGCCGTTTAGTTGTTTTGTAATTCTTGTTATGGGAAAAGGAATATCTATTCTTCCACATGAAATATCTAATCTATAATTGGTAATATCTGTTTCGTGATAATTAATCCTCTTCTTGCGATAATTTTTCTCCTTATTCTTGCTATGTCTATCCTACTTTTGTGATACAGCGATGCTGTTTCTTTTTGATTTCGAGGAACTTGAAATGTTAGTGTTTAACTTTAAATTGTATTATTATGAAGTACAGGATTCTACTTGTATTGTTTGCCGTCACCACTTTTCTGGGGAATTTATCTGCTCAGCAAGGAGATGACCGGCAAAGTAAAATGCGAAAAGTAACCGGCTTGGTAGTCGATCAGCATGGGGAACCCATTATCGGGGCTAACGTCAAGCTTATAGATGGCAATGCAGGGACGATAACAGATGCAGAAGGGCGTTTTTCTATCGACGTTCCGGAGGGTAAGAAATTGAGTATTTCTTATATCGGTTGCGTGACTCAGGTGGTTACTCCCAAGAAAACCGAGTTGAAGATATTGCTTGAAGAAGATACGAATGCACTGGATGAGGTGGTAGTCGTAGGCTATGGTACGCAGAAATTGAAAAACGTGACCGGTTCTATCGCCACTGTACAGGGGAAAGAACTGGAAGATATTCCCGTTTCCAATCTATCTGAAGCATTGGACGGATTGTTTCCGGGGTTATCTGTAGAAGGAGGTAGCGGGCGACCGGGTGAATCTGCTTCCCTTTACATCCGGCAAGCGAAAGATTTTGTGGCAATACCGAAACAGGGAGGGACTTCTCTGCCATTAGTGATTATTGATGATGTCATCCAAGTGGACAGCCAGGGGCAGCCGACATTAGAAACGCTGAATATCCTGAATCCGGTAGAAATAGAAAGTATTTCTATACTGAGGGATGCGAGTGCTGCCATCTACGGGTCTCGGGCAGCGCAGGGAGCTATTATCGTGAAAACAAAACGCGGACATTCGGGTCCTCCGCGAATCACCTATTCGGGTAAATATGGAGTTACGGATGCGGTGAGTCATGCCAAACAGATGAGTGCTTATGAATATGGAGTGTTTGCCAACAGTTTCCTGCTGGCTTCCGAACGGGTGAAAACGGGAGATCCCAGTTATATGAATAAACTCTTTAGCGACAATGAATTGGAGGAAATGAAAGGGCTTAATTATAATTGGCTGGACAATGCCTGGAAAGCAGCTTTTACGCAGAGCCATAGTGTGAACGTGAGTGGCGGTAGCGACCGGGCTACTTACTATGCGGGCGTCTCCTATTATAAACAAGGTGCGAATCTGGGAAAACAGGATTATTCTAAATGGTCTTATCGTACCGGAGTCGACATCACACTGACTTCTGACTTAAAGTTCAGCGCAACCATTGCAGGTAATACCAGCCAGAAGGAAACTTCTTTTACGAAGGTGGCAAACGTCAACGATGGAAGTTATGGCTCTAAAGCCAATGGGGTGGTTGATTACGGCTATTTGGCACACATGCCCCGGTATATCCCTTGGAGCATGGAAGTGGACGGGGAAGAAGTTTACATCTCTCCGGCGTTGGGTCCCCACCAAACCACCAGTGATATTAACAAAAGCGGAAAATTCGGTGCATGGAATTATTATGCTCTTCTTAATAGCGGTTCCGCTTCTCTCAACGAAAGCAGCGGATGGGACGTAAATTTCTCAATGACATACCAGATTCCCTTTGTGACAGGGCTTTCTGTGAGAGCCAGCTATGCTATCTCCCGGTCTACGTCGGATAACGAACAGCGCGCATTGCCTTATACGCTCTACTATAACCGGAACATGATAAATGCAGATAAACATTTGTATGGCGCTTGGCAACCGACGGACTTTGTGAAGACTGATATTACCGAGAAATCCCGCATTAATTACAGTGATGGAATCAGCAAACGCCGGCAGATGAACTTCTTTGTCAACTACCAGCGTCAGATTGGAGAGCACTATTTCACTGGGATGTTTTCGATAGAACGGGGCGAAACGTATGGGCATGATAAAAGTTTGCTGTATGAGAATCCGGTGAAAGACCAGTATAATGGAATGTATAATACCGCAGGAACTCTGTCTAATAGTACTACCAATGGAAAGAATGAATCGGGAAGCCTCTCTTATCTGGGGCGTGCCACTTATAATTATGCTAATAAGTATATGTTCGAGTTTCTCTTCCGTTCGGATGCGTCTACTAAGTTTGCTCCGGAAAATTATTGGGGCTTCTTTCCCAGTGTATCCGCTGCTTGGGTTGTGTCTGAAGAAAAGTGGTTTAAAAAAATCGGTTGGATAGACGGATTAAAACTTCGTGCATCGTGGGGACGGACAGGACGTGATAATATCGCTCCTTGGTTGTGGAAACAAACGTATCAAATGAAAAATGATGGCGGCTTCCAGTTTGGCACGGCAAATGGAGGAACATTGGGAAGTTCCCTGGCTGCTAATAAATCTCCCAACCGCAGCATTCATTGGGACAAAGTAGATAAATTTAATTTTGGTATCGATGCACGCTTCTTTAAGTCCCGGCTGAACATCGGCATTGATTTGTATTATGATAAGAATGATGAACTCTTGAATCAGGCTACCGTCAATGAAATAGGAACTCCTTTCTTTGCAGGAGGTAGCGTGGCAGACACCAACTTCGGACGCATTGATACGTATGGTGCTGAGTTTTCGCTAAACTGGTCGGATAAAGTGGGGCAAGTAAAATATAATGTGGGCGTTAATTTCTCTTTAAATAACAATCGTGTGAAAACGTGGCCGGAGCCGCCTCTGGGCTATCCATGTGATAATACGATAACGGAGGGCTCGAGGACAAAAGATTATATGCCCTGCTGGGGATACAAAGTGTGGCGGGGGACTTCTAAAGGTGACGGGCTTCTGCGCACACAAGAAGATATCGATAACTATTGGGCGTATCTCTCCCAACATGCTGCTGCGGTAGGTGGCGAAGCCAAATATTTTGGGAAGACAAAAGAAGAACTGAGAGTGGGCATGTTGGCTTATCAGGACCTTCACGGTCCTTTGCAAGACGGAGTATTGACAGAAGCTGACGGTCAGATAACGGATAAAGTGGACTTTGCCGAACTTTCTAAAAATAGCAGAAGCAAGGGCTTCAATACCTCGATAGGCCTTGAATGGAAAGGTATTCGGTTTAAGACTTCCATTTCTACTTCCTGGGGAGGAGCGCCTCTCTATCTTGACCGCGTGAAATTGAAAGCCAGCAAGGATACGGAACCTTTATGGTCGCCTGAATACTACTGGATAGATATGTTTGATGAAAAGAATAATCCCAATGGAAAATACCCGAATCTGGGTTTAGAAAGTAAAGTGGGAGGTTCGGTGATTGCCGATTCCGATTTCTGGAAAATCAGTAATTTCCGTTGCTATGTGAGAAACATCAGTATTAATTATGCTTTGCCGGTGGAGTGGGTGAAACCGTTGCATATCAATAGCTGTGCCGTGGGCGTGGTGGCGGAAAACCTTCTGGATTTCTATAACCCGTATCCAAAACATTATCGAAATATGTATAACACTTCGTATGCATATCCTAAACTGAGAAATATATCAATGAGTTTAAATGTATCATTCTAATAGTGAAACTTATGGCAATAAATAAACTAATATATGCGGCTATATTGGCGGCTGCATTGCTGACAAGCGGTTGCAGCGATCAGTTTCTTCAAGATAAGAAAATGTATAAGAGCCTGGAAGATAAGATATTTACAAACCAGACGCAGACCAATCAATATCTGGCAGGGATATATAAGAATACTTTTAGTGGGCTTACTCGTCCGGACGTAAGTATAAGCGGTAAGTATGAGAATTTTAATAACCTGACCGAAGAAGCGGGAGGTCTGACGACGAGGACCAAGCCTACCGAAGAACTGATATTGGCTTCAGAGTGTGATGCCTACATTGGTAATCGCCTGAAGGCAAGTATTGAAAATGTGCCTTATACACGGATTCGTGATTGTAATTGCCTGTTAGATAGAATCGACGATGCCGGAGGCGATGTGAGCGAAGCGTTCCGTCAACATGCCAAAGGGCAAGCGTTGGTGATACGTGCCATTCAA
This sequence comes from Bacteroides ovatus, assembly GCA_030844565.1. Lineage (GTDB taxonomy): Bacteria > Bacteroidota > Bacteroidia > Bacteroidales > Bacteroidaceae > Bacteroides > Bacteroides ovatus_A. The sequence goes on along the minus strand of JAUUNK010000094.1, from coordinate 8,471 downwards.
TATTTTGATTTGGTGCGCATGTATGGTGGTGTCCCTATTGTCACACACGTGATTGATGCCGATGCGCATAATGAAAGCTCCAAACTGCCGCGTGCTACCGTAACAAAATGTATCGAGCAGATTATGAAGGATTTGAATCAGGCTGCCGCGTATTTGCCGGATTCTTGGGGAGCGGATGATTACGGACGTTTTACACGTGCGGCAGCGCTGGCACTTAAAAGCCGGGTGCTGCTGGTGTATGCAAGCCCTATTTTTAATCGCGATTGGGACAACTCCTCGAGCAACCGTTGGCAAGTTGCTCTGGAAGCCGGTTTAACGGCAGAGGAAGAATTATCGAAAGCAGGCTATGGATTGTATGGTGCGTCGGCTAAAGATTGGGCGGAGATGTTTTTGCTGGATAATACTCCTTGCAAAGAAGCTCTTATCGTCCAGTTATGTTCTCCGGAAGAGAAGATGGCACTCAACAATGGCTGGGAAAACTCTATTCGCATGGTGAGCCAGAATGGCGGCGGTGGTTTAGCCGTACCGAGAGAGTTATATGATAATTTTCCGTTGGCAGATGGAAGCCGTGCAGTAGATAAAGACGGAAATCCGATAAACGGATATGACTCAAAAGAGTTTTTTATGAATCGCGATCCTCGTTTCTATCGTACATTTGCTTTTAACGGGAGCCTGTGGAAGGTGGATAATAAACCCGATACGGTGTGGCTATACCGTTGGTATTATCCGAACCCGACAGAGCCGAATACTTATAATGTGAAATATACGGAGGATAACAATAAAAATAGCCCAGTGATAGTACGTAAAATGTCTAACCCTGCCGCTTTGTCTGCCGATTTAGGTCATTCCGGCATTGATGTGTTCGAATATCGGTATGCCGAATTATTGCTGAATATTGCCGAATGTTATGCTGCCACCGGTAATATGGGTAAATGTATTGAATATTTGGGCAAGATACGCAGTCGTGTTGGTATTCCTTCGAAGAATAATTATGGTCTTGGAAATTTTTCTACTAAGTATCAGGCTATCGAAGCATGCTTGTATGAGCGGCGGGTGGAATTGGCTTATGAAGGCAAGCGATTTTGGGATATTTGGCGCTGGTTGTTATTTGATGGTGGAAAATCGGATGAGGATATTGTTTTGAGCGATAAAAACACCTGCGAAGCTTTGGGAGTGAGGCCCTTGAATAGTATAAGCCGCCAAGGTGCGGAAGTATACGTAAGGTCAGGAACAACGACTATCTTCACGGAAGAAGACCCTTTATGGGATGCTCGTATGAAAGTTTGCTTAGACCCTGATGCTGAAAATTTTGCAGAGCAACAAAATTTGTTGCGTGATTTTTATCGGAATAACTTTCTCACGGTTAAGCTTCATGCCCCTATGGATAATATAGGTAAACCCATTCTTGGTCCGGATGGAGAAAGTGTAGAAGGATATGAAGAAGCGAATATTAGCTGGAGGTCTCATTATTACATTTGGGGGTTGCCTGAAAATCTATTGAATTTCAATACATGGTTGGAGCAGACTATCGGTTGGAAGGATGATAACAATGCAGATGGAACATTCAATTTTCAAGATAATGAGTCTCTTTCTATTAAATAATAGAATTTACCCTTCTCAAGACAATAGGTGTTAGTATTGAAAGAAAGCCGAGCCTCCGCTAAGAGACCGGCTTTCTGTTTTTATTAGGAGTTTTCTCTTTGTTTTTTGTATTGGGTAGGGGTGACCCCCACTTGTTTCTTGAAGCATCGGCTAAAGTATTTCGGGTCATCAAAGCCTGTCAGGAAAGCGATTTGAGATATATTTTGCTCTCCGCTATCGAGAAGCTGTATGGCGCGTTTAATACGAATTTCACTAATAAAGTCTATGGGAGAAATGCCAAGGATAGATTTGACTTTTTTGTAAAATACAGTCCGTCCCATAGCCAAGGCATTTGCTATGTCGTCTACTGCCAGTTCCGAATTGCTTATATTATCTTCCATAAAACTTATCAACTGCTCGAGAAACTGCTTGTCGTAGGAGGAAAGTTGCGGGGTTGATGGAGCAAGTTCTTGTCGGACAGTCAAGGGGGCTTTTTCCGATAACAGGACTTGCCGGAAATTTTCTTGTAGAAGTTTGCGTTGGCGAATTAAAGATATGATACGTACTTTCAGATAAGTGGTACTGAAAGGCTTGGTTATATAATCGTCAATGCCTTGTTCCAGCCCCTTTATACGGTCGTCGAGAGAAGACTTTGCGGATAATAGGACGATGGGGATATGGCATGTGTCTTTATTTTCTTTAATCATTTTCACCATATCGAGTCCATCCATAATCGGCATCATTATATCACTGATAACAATCTCAGGAAGAAAATCTTGAGTCTTTTTATATCCCTCCAAACCGTTTTCTGCCTCAATCACATGAAATTCGGAAAGTAACATCTCTTTGAGAAAACCGCGTAATTCTTCATTATCTTCTACAACAAGAAGAGATTGCTGAGTATGATTCTCGTTATTTACTTCTCCAGGAACTTCTTCTTGTGAATCACTTCTGGAAACCTTCTTATCAGATAGGATGAATTCTATTTCTTTATCTTGTTGAAGATGTGACATGCCTTTGAGGAAACTTACTTTAAAGATACTACCTTGTTGTGGAGTACTTGCTACACTGATGGTTCCATGATGCATTTCAACAAGTTCTTTTACTAATGAAAGGCCGATGCCCGATGAAAGTTCCCAAATGTTATGATGTGCCAGTGTTTCAAAACGCTGGAAAATGCTATGAAGCTTGTTGGCGTTGATACCTATGCCCTGATCGATGACGGAAATGTGGATATGATTGTCCTGCATCTCCACTTTTATAATGACAGACTTTCCGCTTGGAGTATATTTGAAAGCATTAGAGAGAAGATTAAAGAATATCTTTTCGAACTTATCGCGGTCAATCCATAAGAAGAGACTGTCAGTATCGGTCATGAACTGAAAATTGATGTTCTTTTCTTGAGCCATGAAGTGAAAATGCTCCATGATGCCGGGAAGGAATTGGATGATGTCAGTCTGTTCTACCAGCAACTTCATCTTTTTATTCTGTATCTTTCTGAAATCCAGAATCTGATTGACGAGGCGTAGCATGCGATCGGTATTTCTTTGTACCAGGCAAAGGTGTTTCTTTGTTTTCTCGGATAAACCTTCCTGCTTTAACAATTCTGTGACAGGACCTGCTATTAATGTCAAAGGAGTACGCAGTTCATGAGATATATCTGTAAAGAAATGAAGTTTTATATCTGCTATTTGCTGTTCCATATCCACTTGATGGCGCAGACGATAAATGTAAAGCCGGATATAAACTATCACAGTGATTAGCAGGATGAACAAAAGAACATATATTATCCACGCCCATGCGGTTTCTCTGAATTTAGGAAGCACATGAATAGGGAGTGTGTAAGTATTATTAGTCCAGACTTCATCGCTATTAGTGGATTTTATCATCAATTGTTAGGTTCCAGGTGGAAGATTGATATAACTTGCCGAACGTTTTTTCCCAACATAATTCCAATCAGATTCCAGTCCCTCTAGTTTATAAGCATAACATATATTTTCCGGGTCGACATAATCCAATGCTGCAAATTCAATGGTTAAGTTTCGTTGGGTTGACTTTAAGCTTATCTCGGAGAGGTTGGTTGAAGAATGGGTAGAATTATTCGGTATCTTTATATTAGTCAGGACAATCGGGGGAACAAATTCGCTTTTATGGAGCTGAGTGATAGGAAAACGGATGGTTCCTTCGTTGGTACCTAGCCATAGAATACCATGAGAATCTATAAAAGGTACAGCTTCGGAATAATAATAAGCATGTTTTAAAAGTTTTCTATCGTAATTATCAAATGTTTCTGTGTCCGGATTAAACTTGGATAAAGTGTTTTCTGAAATTATCCATAAGTTATTGTTCGCATCGGAGATGGAAAAAAGTACCCAATCGGAGGTCATACCGGATTGTTGAGTATAAGATTTAAATACTAAATTGTCAGGGGCGGGATTCTTAGAGATAAGTTTATTAATGCCACCTCCTAAGGTTGCGATATAGGTCTCTTTTGTTGGGGTAGTATATATATTGATAACATTATTGTTGCTTAAGCTGGAAGCATCTTGCGGATTGCGTATATGAGTATGGAAGTGAATTTCTTCAGGAAATTTATAGTCTGAGGAGAAACATACGAGTCCTTTTGTAGTTCCTGCTATTAATGTTCCGTTAGAAATCTCAGAAATACACCTGACTTTTAAGTTATTGGATGGGTAGTTTTTTAACTCGTTATTGATATTAATAAACTTTAGATTTTTGTCAGTAATGTCTTTCACCAGATTGATTCCTCCTCCAAAACATCCAATCCATATATGTCCCTGACTATTTTGGTAAATGGAGTAAATATCGTTGTGACTGAGACTATAGGAATCGGAGGAATCATTTTTATAATGATAAATATCATATTTGTTCGGATTGGTTATGTTGGGTTTCAACACATATAATCCATTGAATTTGCTACCTAGCCAAATGCTTCCATCTTTTATCTGGGACATACAGTAAATTTGGTCGGAGAACGTAGTTTCAATGGGAACAATCTGTCCATTAGCATTGAGATAACCGGACAACTCTCCATTCGTACCGTAAATTCTGATTTTTTTGTCCTTGCTTGCTATCCAAAGTTGATTGTTTACCTGAAGGAATGCACGAGTTTCCGCTTTCCAGTTACTGATAGTATAGGGGATGTGAAGAAAATCTATTTTACATAAGTTCCGGTCACTGGTATTTAGCCATAGATTACCTTGTGAATCTGTAAAATAAGAATGTATAGAGGTATTTAAAAGAGGTGTATTAGTGTGCGGGTCGTTATGAAAATAGCAAAGTTTGTTATGCTCCCGGTCATAAAAACTAAGATTTCCACCTTTAGGATGAATCCATAAGTGTCCATTGCAATCTTCAAATATGAAATAGAAACTATTATACTTGGCGTCTGCGTGTTTATAAGGTAATGGAGGAAGATAGGAAAGTTCATCTTTGTGGCTGTTCCACTTTACAACTCCCTTCGAAGGAGTTGACATCCAGACTTCATTATGTTTATCCACATAGATGGATTGTATTTCATTGGAGGTTTGCTGTGTGGTCCGAATGTCAATGGTTTTGAAAGTCTTCTTAGATGTATCATATAAAATCAGCCCATGTTCTTTGGTGCCGATAGTCAGAAGGTTTTTCCGTATATTTTTAATGGTAGAAATGGTAATAGAGGAGAAAGGTAGGGGAATTAAAGAAACCTTTCCTGTTTGTTTATTATACTTCCCCAACTGTCCGTTTTCACTGGCTAGCCAAATCTCTTTATTTATTTCTTGCATGTATCGAAATGGAAGGCTGGAAAAAATCTTTTTCTTTCCCACAATAGTAACTCCCTGATTGGTGAGAATCCACTCGTCAGTATCGCTATCTTGTAGAATATTATAGATAGTTTTTCCTTTTAAATTTTTGTTGGATATACTGTATTGTTGAGGAGGACAGGTAGTATCTTTATATTGGGTTTCATCAATACGGTAACAATATCCCTTATCACAAATGAGCCATACTACTCCTTTCTTTAAAGCATTGATTCTCCTTACCCGTGTGTATTGTGAAGGAATAGATTCTAAGATGTCTATAAACTTTTGGGTGTCCGGATTAAATAAATAAGCTTTATAACCGTAGGTGCGACACCATATCCAGTCGTATTTCCCATTAACTATATATTCAATTCTATTGTTATGGAGTGTGCAACCGTCGCCGGGAGTTGCTTTGAATGTTTGAAAAATGTAGCCGTCGAATTTATTTAAGCCATTCCATGTAGCCATCCACATATAACCTTTTCTATCTTGAACAATACTCATTATGACACCGTGAGATAATCCGTCATCAATGGAATATTGTTTGATGTTACAGGATGGCTGAGGGAAAATAGGAATGATAGTCCATATTGAAATAAATAATATTAATAGTTGTTTCTTCATAATGCTTAATAAAAAATAGGTTATTGAACAGGCTGTTATCTCTAATTTAATTTCCTCTTACTTTATTGTAATGGACAGGTTAATATTATATTTGTACCCATTTTAGCTTGTAATAATATGAAATTCAAAGACTGTTTCTATTCAGTGAACAACTTCTCATGGAAGGAGTGTTGGGGAACGGCTTAAAAGAGAGTATAATTTAAATATTAATGGTCCTGTAGGTCTTGAATAGTAACCTCTCTCTTTCCTAACTGGCAAGTCCGACAATTCAAAGATGCTAGAGTGGAATTGTATACATTCTTCTATCGTAAAAGAAAACCTCTCCCAAGTATGCAATAAGACCGAACTTATAAAAAAGAGATTAGAAACCGGAAATTCATACAGTTTCCCATGTAATGTCTTGCTGAGAAGTGGGGATACAGTTATCCATTATCAACTTAAAGAGTTATAATGCAAACAATGACATGAAACAGATATAACTATTGTGTCACAGATTTTGAAATAACTGAGAATGTCATTTTGTTTAGCTTAATATTGTTTTAATCTCAAGCGTTATTCGCCCGATTTTGATATGTTTTGTTTTACTGGTACTAAGAATTGAATCTTGATTGATTACATTTTGGTGGAGACTTTCTTTATTTTTAATATAGTCAAAATATACGTCCGCTCTGAAATATTTTGAAAATTTTCCTCGATAAAATGTATTAAGATAATTCCAGATGCAGCTGTACAAGTGACGTTATAAATAATTCTTGTAAAAATTTGAATTTAACATGGAATCTATTAAATTTGCTTCAGCAAGTTAAAGAGATTTGAAATGCTGATTGTGATTGGAATGGTTCTCACATATAAAGCTCAACTTAAGAGAAACTTTGAGTAAAATGTGCTTTGTTAATGTATTAAATTACTGGATTATGACAATACTTACAATAATGATTTTGACATTACTCACAAACGTGAATGATAATAAGTACTGGGAAAATCTTTCCGAAGTGGAAAAGAATATATTTTTGCAAGCTGCAAATATTCCAGAGAATGTAGTTGAATTATATCAGGATGATTTTGTTTTATCAGATGATGATATTACCATAAAATTATTAGAATACTTAACTTCTATTCAAACAGATGTTGATACTAAGGCGTTTAAATTCTATTTATTCAATAAAGTGGTTACATCTGCTGATGGTTCATTATTAGAAGTTTTACCTAAATATATTTTGAAGATGGTTGTATCTGATATTCGATATGTTTTCGATTACTTTAAAGTAAATGCTCATATTAGGGATGCATATAGCATGTTATTAGGTACGGAATTTTATTTTAAAGAATGTGATAGCTCGTCATTACCCTATACGTTTAATCAATTTAAGGAAAAAATAAAAAGCACCTTGAATTCTTGTGAATATGACAAAGTGATGCTTGTATTTTTTACAAATATTCAAAACCACATGAATAATATGGATTAATATCCTTATTTATGTATCCAAATATAAGAGAGAAAGAAATAATATGAAAGATGAAGTAATTCAATTTATAGAAGAAAACATTATCGGTAAAACTTTACTTACTGATGAGGTGGTTTATAAACTTGAGAATGGAAATTTGGAAGGCGTGTACAATGATAAAATGATGTTTTCTGAATTAGTTAAAACAGAGAATGGGTTTAAATTCAACATGACTACCGTTAGCCAAGAATTGGTTTACAACTTAGATAAGGAAGGAAAAAGAACAACCATTGCTAAAGATTATACAGGAACAAGTGTATTTAGCTATGAATTAGCGCTCCGGAAAAGCACTCAGCAACTAACTGGTTATATGCGGTGCATTTCGACAACGGTTCAAAACTCGACAATGGAAGCCGTAGTTTATGGAATATTCAATCTGGCTTTCGACGGAAAAGAGCTGAAATGGCAAGAAAATCAGTTACTATATAGAGATACTCCCCTAGGAAAAGATAAATATAGATCTGTTGCCTTCGATTCTAAAATTCGATTTTATCTCGATAAGGGGAAAGTTGTATTTGAATATCTTCCTACGCATTGGGATATAGATCCTGACACGCTGGAGAAAAGATTGTCCAAAGACAATTATCCTCCTTATATATCAAGGGAAAAGTGAATAATTATTATTTGATTTATGCCTGATTGGGAAGTAAAAGATAAGCAAACTCTGGAAAAGTTATCCGTTTATTTAATGAAGGCAAAGATAGCGTGTCTTTTAGGCAGTAATACATAATTTTGTGTAAATGAGAAATAGGAGGTTCAACATAGAGTTCCGTGTTTTCTTTATTATTAAATTTATTACTCTAGAAACATACTTTTCTGACTTGCTAGTTCATTATCTTCTAAAAATAATACAAAATTAAACGGCACTGTCCACAATTTTGTGTAAATGAAAACGTGATTCATTTGTAAGTTCTCTTATATCTGAATTCTGTTTTGAAAAATAAGCATAAATTGGTTC
>JAUUNK010000001.1 GCA_030844565.1 Bacteroides ovatus | reverse complement strand
AGTCCCCGCAGGGGGAGGTGGTTGGATGAATGCACCAACCCCCTAACCCTCCCTTATCGAGAGAGAATCAAAGATAGCACCCACTTCTGGAAGAAACTTAAAAACAAATAGATATGGAAAAGATTGCAAAGAGATTGACAGACCTGGTAGGTAATACCCCTTTATTGGAACTCAGCAACTACAACAAGAGCATGAAACTGAAAGCCCGCCTGGTAGTGAAGCTAGAGTATTTTAACCCCGCCGGCAGTGTGAAAGACCGCATAGCACTCGCCATGGTTGAAGATGCCGAAGCAAAAGGCATTTTGCAACCGGGCGCTACCCTTATCGAGCCCACCAGCGGAAACACCGGAGTAGGACTTGCCTTCGTAGCCGCCGCTAAAGGCTATAAACTAATTCTCACCATGCCCGACACCATGAGCATGGAAAGAAGAAACCTTCTCAAAGCCCTGGGAGCACAACTGGTACTCACCCCCGGCGCCGACGGAATGAAGGGCGCAATAGCCAAAGCCGAAGAATTGAAAGCCGCCACTCCCGGCTCGGTCATCCTCCAGCAGTTCGAAAACCCCGCCAACCCTGCTATGCACCTGCGCACTACCGGTTCCGAAGTGTGGCGCGACACCGAAGGAAAAGTCGATATATTCGTAGCAGGCGTGGGCACGGGCGGAACCGTCAGCGGCGTAGGCGAAGCGCTGAAGAAGCATAAACCCAGCGTAAAAGTGGTTGCCGTGGAACCTGCCGATTCTCCCGTCTTGTCCGGAGGAAAGCCGGGACCGCATAAGATTCAGGGCATTGGCGCAGGCTTCGTGCCCAAAACCTACAATGCTTCTGTGGTGGACGAGATTATGCTCGTAGAGAACGATGATGCCATCCGCACCAGCCGCGAACTGGCTAAGAAAGAAGGCTTGTTGGTGGGCATCTCTTCCGGCGCCGCCGTATATGCCGCCACCGAGCTGGCAAAGCTGCCGGAGAATGAAGGCAAATTGATTGTTGCCCTGTTGCCCGATACAGGCGAACGCTACTTGTCTACCATCTTGTATGCTTTTGACGAATATCCTTTATAAGGAGCAAGCGGGGTGGTGGGATTAATATTTTTTGTAAATTAGCGCGCAGAAAAAAGAAAGCTAATTTTACATATAAAATGAAACGATTGACATTGTTGGCGGGAGTGTTGCTGTGCGTGGCACAAACGATGTGTTCTCAAGAGCCGGAGAGTAGAAGTTGCAGACCTGTGCGTCTCGCATGTGATTATTTGGTAAATCCTCTGGGAGTGGATAATCCCGCTCCCCGGCTGACGTGGATGTTGGAAGACTCCCGCCAGGGGGCGCGCCAGGCTGCTTACCGCGTGGTGGTGGGCACAGACTCTCTCGAAGTGGTGCGTGACGAAGGCAAGGTGTGGGATTCAGGCAAAGAGAATGCCGACCGCATCCCCGTCACTTATGCCGGCCAGGCACTCCGCCCGTTCACCAGATACTATTGGAAAGTCAATGTCTGGGACAAGGATGGAGCGAAGTCTTCCTCCGATGTCAATAGCTTCGAGACAGGAATGATGGGAATGCAGAACTGGCAAGGCGCGTGGATTGGCGACAACCACGACATTCATTATAAGCCCGCCCCCTATTTCCGCAAAGTGTTTGATGCGAAAAAGAAGGTCAAGTCGGCACGAGCCTACATTGCCGTGGCAGGTCTGTATGAGCTGTATATCAACGGAGAGAAAATCGGCAACCATTGTCTCGACCCGCTGTATACCCGTTTTGACAGGCGAAACTTCTATGTCACTTACGACGTCACCCCCCAACTCAGGCGGGGGCGAAATGCAATAGGCGTGTTGCTGGGCAATGGCTGGTACAATCATCAGTCAATGGCAGTGTGGGATTTCCACCGCGCACCGTGGCGCAACCGTCCCGCCTTCTGCATGGACCTGCGCATCACCTACGAAGACGGTTCTCAAGAAGTGATTCCCACCGAAAGAGATTGGAAAACCTCATCGGGCGCACTCATATTCAATAGCATATATACTGCCGAACATTACGACGCCCGCCGTGAGCAGAAGGGCTGGAACACCGTGGACTTTGACGATACCAAGTGGAGGGGGGCCAGCTACCGGGCTGTCCCTTCTCAAAACGTGGTGTCCCAGCAAGTGCAGCCCATCCGTGCAGTGGAAACCATCCCTGTGAAGACTTGGAAGCGGCTGGACGACACGACCTACGTATTCGACTTTGCCAGAAACATGGCGGGAGTAACCCGCATCAAAGTATCGGGCGAAGAGGGAACCGTGGTGAGGATGAAACATGGCGAGCGCCTCTACGGCAACGGAAGGGTGAACACCTCCAATATCGACGTTTACCACCGCCCGGTGGACAAATCGGACCCCTTCCAGACAGATATTCTTATTCTCAGCGGAAAGGGGGAAGACGAATTTATGGCAAGATTCAACTACAAAGGTTTCCGGTATGTGGAAGTGACAAGCAACAAACCTCTCGCCCTCGACGGGAACAGCCTGACCGCCTGTTTCGTACATAGCGATGTGGCGCCGAAAGGAGAAATCCACACCTCCAACCCGCTTATCGACCGCTTGTGGTGGGCAACCAATAATGCCTATCTCTCCAACCTGATGGGGTATCCCACCGACTGCCCGCAACGGGAGAAAAACGGCTGGACCGGCGACGGACACTTCGCCATTGAGACTGCGCTCTACAACTACGACGGTATCACCGTTTACGAGAAATGGCTTGCCGACCACCGGGACGAGCAACAGCCCAACGGCGTCCTCCCCGACATCATCCCCACAGGCGGATGGGGCTACGGCACGGACAACGGGCTCGACTGGACAAGCACCATCGCCATCATCCCCTGGAATATTTATATGTTCTACGGCGACAGCAAACTCCTCGCCGACTGCTACGAAAACATCAAGCGCTATGTAGACTACGTGGACCGCACCAGCCCCACCGGATTGACCTCATGGGGCAGAGGCGACTGGGTTCCCGTGAAGTCCCACTCTTCGAAAGAGCTCACCTCTTCCGTCTACTTCTATGTGGATACAAGGATTCTCGCCCATGCAGCCAAGCTATTTAACAAGCCTCAGGATTACGACTATTATTCCGCTCTCGCCGAGAAGATAAAGAACGCCATCAACGCCAAGTTCCTCAACAGAGAGACAGGCGTATATGGCAGTGGCGTGCAGACGGAGCAAAGTGTGCCGCTGCAATGGGGCATCGTTCCCGAGGACCTCAAACGCAAAGTGGCGCGCAACCTGGCAAAGCAAGTGGAAGCAGCCGGTTTCCATCTCGACGTAGGCGTGTTGGGGGCCAAAGCCATCCTGAACGCACTGAGCGAAAACGGCGAAGCGGACACTGCCTACAAGCTTGCCGCCCAAGACACCTACCCTTCCTGGGGCTGCTGGATTGCCAACGGGGCTACCACCTTGCTCGAGAACTGGGACCTCAATGCCACCCGCGACATCTCCGACAACCACATGATGTTTGGCGAAATCGGCGGATGGTTCTATAAAGGATTGGGAGGAATCTTTCCCGACCCCGAACAGCCGGGTTTCAAGCATATTCTCCTTCGGCCCAACTTCCCCGGCGGACTGGACAGCTTCGAAGCCCGCCACACGTCGCCTTATGGAGAAATCCGCTCGCAGTGGGAACGCAAGAAGAATCGCATCGTCTACATGGTAACCATCCCCGCCAACAGCAGCGCCACATTCTATGCGCCCGACAATGTGGAGGGGAAACGATGCGTAGAGCTCGAAGCAGGTCGACACACGCTGGAACTGAAACTGGTGCGTTGACCGGGAAAGCCGCCTTTCTTTACATCATCATGTTTTTCCTGATGGAGAACTTCACTATCGCCATTTCCTGAATGGCCTCCATCGGCAAATCCATCGGTTCGTGATGCGGATTGTAGCTTACCAGCTTGATGCACCCTTCTTGTTCTGAACGGTTCACGTATTTCACCGTCAGATACTGGTCGCCATCCAGGTTGAAAGCTACAATGTACATTTCGCCGTAGATGACATTGCCAAAGTTGGTGAGCTGCTTGAAGCCTACGATGTCTCCCGACTTCAGCAAGGGATACATGCTGTCTCCGTTTACAAAGATGGCGCCGTCACAGACAGGTATGTTGGGAATCAATATGGTTCCCAGCGCATACTGCCGTCTGTCGGCAAGCAGTGTTTTCAAATTGGCGGCTGCGGTGATGTCATAGAGCGTCACACTCCGGTCGTCCATCGCCTCGATGGTTTTTGAATTATGAATCGTTTCTACTGTTCCCCGTATCTGCCCGTTGTCATAAACCTTTGCCTCATGGTCGGGGTATCCCTTACCGGTCAGCAGCCAGTTATAGTCTGCGCCTTTCAACTTGTTGAGCAGTAGCGGGAAATCAATGCTGTTTCGGGCACACCAGTTAGAAAGTGTGCCTTTGGCTACTCCCAGATATTTAGCCAGCTCACTGTCCAATTTTATATTCAGCAGTATTTTTGCCCGTTTCACAATTTCCGATACATTTAGTATGGTCTCTGTCTGTCTTTCACTCGCTTTTGTTCTCATTTTTTCTTTGTTAAATATTATTCGTTTATAATTACTTCATATCTAGCCTCTTACAAACTATTTTACCGTTAATATTTAAAACTGTCGTTTTTATTTATGAAGATTTATTTATCTTTGCGGTATTCGAATTTGCTATCGGAGTTTCAAAAGTAGGGATAAAAACCATATAAACCATGAGAAAACGCGAAAATATTGCGAAATGCTCCCAAAAAAACCGTGCGCCACCCTTTGAAGGGGGAATTGCCAGCTATTAACATGTGTCCTCTCAGGTGTTAAAGGCTGTCGTATTGGATATTAATACCTTGCGTGATAGATGTTAATACCTGAAATGATAACTATTAATACCTGACAAGCCGGATGTGAACAGCCATAGTGTGGGATGTGAATCTCTCCTAGGCGGATTGTTCTCTATCATGAAAACAGAATAAACACCATTGTTCCACGTTGTTATAAATTCAAGAAACCATGAAAACATTGCAAAACCAGTCATATTACATTTGCGGATGTTGCAAACTCGCCCTTCCGCTTGAAGCCTTTTATGTGAACAAGAAAACAGGCCGCCCCGCTAATTATTGCAAGGAATGCCGCAAGTCGGCCAGCCGCCAACGGCGCAAAGAGGAAAAATACGCATGGGTGAACGAAGCCCGTGCCCCGCATCCGGTCATCACCGAGACGGAAGACCCGGAGCTCCGGCTCAAACTGATTCACAGCGCTCTGGCAACTGTGGCGGCAAGCATCCAACGGAAAAAACAAAGACTCCAAGAGGCTGCCTTGGAAGAACTATAAACTATTTCTGAAAACACTAAAATCATTGAAACAATAAAAGTATGGGAAGAATAAAACAGGGATTAGACTATTTCCCGTTAAGTACCGATTTCATGCACGACCGCATTGTGCGGCGTGTCATGAAACGTGAAGGCGATTCCGCCTTCGCCGTTTTGCTTTACATCTTGTCCTATCTCTATTCGGGCGAAGGCTATTATGTCCGTGCCGATAAGGATTTCTGCGACGAGCTGGCGGACCAGCTTTTCACTACGGACAACGACGCTGTGCGCCGCATCATCCATCTCTTTCTCGAATACGGGCTTTTCGACTCCGCCCTCTTCGAACGCTACCGCATCCTGACCTCTGCCGATATCCAGCGGCAGTATCTTTTCATCACCAAGCGTCGCAACCGCCCACGCATCTGCCAGGAGTATTGCCTGCTGTCTGAGGAAGAGAGGGCGGAAGCGGTGAAACCGTCGAAACCGGCAGCAGAAAGTGTTGCAGCAACCCCCGATACTGTAACAATATCCGGTGATACTGTAACATTATCCCACGCCACAGTAACAAAAAAACGTTCCTATAAAAAGAAAAGAAAAAGAAAAAGAAAAGAAAGAAAACTTCCTCCCTAACCCTCCTTCCGCCGAAGGAGGGGACCAGGAAGAAAGAAGGAGTGAAGGAGGAGATTCTTTTGGACTAACTGACGATGGGAACGAAGAAGAGAAAGAAAAAGAAAACGCAAAGACACCAAAGAAAAAGCGGGAGTGGACGCAGGAGGATATTGACAGCATGCAAGCTCCCACAGACGGCTGCCGGCGCAACTTCTCCGGCCTGCTTGAGAACCTCCGCCTCTATCGCATTCCTCCTGTGGAACAGTATGCCATTATATTGAAAAGTAATTATGGTCAAATCAACGGGGAAGTTTGGAAAGGCTTTAGCATGCTTCGCGGGAGCGCAGGGAAGATTAAACTGCCCGGCCGCTACCTGCTGAGCCTGCTCAATAAATAGCGTATATATGATAATTAATTGAATAACAGTGTATTAATAAGCATAATATCGTATTAACGAATTCATTAACGCACACTTTCAAAATCGCTTGCAGGAGTGAGAATAACCCCTTATATTTGCAGTGTCGATAAGCTTAAAGACAAAAACTAACTAAAGGACTAACAATTAAATTTATTTACGACTATGACAGTATTGTACAAACCCTTCCAGTCCAATCTGGAAGACAAAGAAAGCGGTAAGAAGCTATATTATCCACATGTGGTACGTGTGGGAAATGTGAACTCCGCACAACTTTCCAAAGAGATTGCCGCCTATTCTTCCCTTACCCCCGGTGATGTGAAAAATACGCTCGATAACTTGGTGACAGTGATGACGCAGCATCTCCAATCATCGGAGAGTGTCAGTGTGGATGGCTTGGGCACGTTCCGTATGGTGATGTCCGCCCGTGGCCGGGGTGTGGAGTCGCCGGACGAAGTGAATGCGTCACAAGCTACGCTCACCGTCCGCTTCCAACCCGCCACCACCAGGAACCTGGATCGCACCACCGCCACCCGCTCCATGGTGACCGGTGCCAAGTGTGTCCGCTACGATAAGCTGACCGCCCTTCCTGATGCCGGCCTGCCGGATGATAAACCGAGCGGCGGAGACGGTGGCGATGGTGGCGGCGAAGCTCCGGACCCACTAGGCTAATCTCTCTGCTAGAGGGGACTTAACTAACTAGACTTAACTAACTTAACTGGACTGGATTGACTAGAGGTAAGACGACTCACTAAACAAGTAACTATTTCTTTACATGGAATCTATTTATTAATTAGTGGTACATGGTTCCGCCACGCAGGGGGGAGTATGCTTGCTCCGCAGGCTCCCCTCCCCTGTCAAAGGTATCGGTGTTTACTGAATTATTCCTTTGAACTGGCTCAACAATCGGGTATAAAATCTATTTGTTTGGACGTTTATGAAAAGAATATTCCTGCTATCTCGCTATATGAAAAATTCTAGAAGCCCCCGATTATACTTTGAATGATGCGGAACTGCTGAAGGCGATATGGGGAAATGATAAAACAGCAACAATAAAATGCTTTACTGTAGTATACTCCCGTTTGGGTAAGGCTTTAAAAGAGGTGGGGTTTGAGGTGGATTTTAAACGAATAGGGATTGATAAATATCGTATGTTATTTACTGATAATCAATAGGATATAATTTTCGTAATAAATGGTAGTAAATAGTAGTAACTCCAAAAGCTATATATTAGAATATTTATCTTACTTTTGCAACGCGTATTAAACCTTTTATTTTATAAATATGGAAAACATTGTACAAGGAGTTCTCTTATTAACTCTATTTGTTTTAGTTATTTAGTGGAAAGTAGATAATCGCTTGGGGCAGACGGATTTTGTGATATTACAAAATATAGAAGGAGGTATCCGATGCGAACGTAAGAATAAAAAATGAAAGTGGCAAATGATTGCTTTACGCCATTGAAATGATAAATATGGAAAATAGTTTTAATTGTTAACTTGTAAATTAAAGAAATATGAAACGAAAATTATTAGGTATTATTGCTGCAGTTGCTATGATTGTAGGATATAATGTGTATACTTCATTGAATAAAAGTGCGAAGTTATCCTATTTGATATGCGCTAATGTAGAGGCATTGGCTGATATTGAGTCATTAGATTCTGGCGAAAATGGAAATTATTCATGCACAGTAACTGTGGATTGTGGTTGGCCTCTGTCGGGATCCATTTCGTGTACAGGGATAAATTGTAGCCGAGGGCTTGATTTGTGGAATGGTGCTTATGTTGAATGTAATGGTAATAGAACATATTGTGCATAAAGTATGAAAAAAATATTGTTTTTACTAGCCACAGTTTTGTGTCTACATGCTTGTAGGGATAAAAAGTCAGGCAGTATATTGCATTGCCAAGTTGAAAATCAAATAGAAGAATATCCTGATTCCAGCTTCTTTTCCAATATAACTTGTATGACTTATAATAATGGTAAGTTGTATGTTTTGGATAAAAAAAGAGGCGATATTGTAGAATTAAGTGATGATTTGAAAAAAATGAAATATGTCAGTAGACATGGCGAGGCTCCTTATGAGACTGTAATGCCTGTTACTTTTGGCGTACTAAAGGATACAATATATGTTGTTGATTTTGGGACAAGGTCGATGAAGAAATTTCATGAAGGGGCTTTCTGCGGAAATTTTTCCCTTTCAAATGCTAATGAGAATAGATTTAGCCTTAACGATTCTTTGCTGTTTTTATCTGCTACTACTGATTCAACTAGCTTTTTGATTATCGATATTCAAGATCCCGATAAGCAAAATCCTGCGGGAAAGGTTATAAAGGAAAGGACTAGGCTAAAGACCCTTATTACTAATAAAAAATATATTTTTTATGATAAAGAAGAAGGTATTTTTTCTGTGTCAGATTGTAATCCTTATATAGAACAATATGATATTTCCGGGAAACATGTTAAAACTTATGATATTTCGTCGATACCTGTAATAAAGGAATCAATGGAATATGCAAAAAAATCAGCTTCTCAGGAGAATTCTGTTTATAGATATATAATGGATGCTTACCTCATAAATGGCAATATATATTTATTATGTTCATCTGGAAGCGCTCAGGGGGATTATAGTGTAAATACTATTTTGAAATTATCAATTAATGATGGTATGAAGAATGTTTCTACTTATATTCTTCCCCATAAATATTATTCTTCTTTTTGTGTTTCAGATTTGTACTTGTTTGCAGCACAACAAGTTAAAAACTCTACCATTGAAAAAATAAACATGAGTGATGTGGAAAGATAAGTTTTTTATATTATTCATATTACTATTCTTCCTATCATGTGGCGTCAAGAAAGTAGAAGAAAAAACTAATGAAGCTAAAGAAATAAATGATATTTATGGCTTAGTGGGAAAAAGAATAGTATCGATTGATTCTATATTGTCCGATAGGAGGCATGAAATTATATTTTTATTTAATTATTATGATTGTGGAAGTTGTATCGATTCGGGCTTTTCTATTACAAAGAGAATTGATTCCTTTCGTGGAGACAGAAAAGTTAATATAATTTCAATAATGGGAGACCCTTCGCCATACCAGATTCGTAATCAATATTATGAGTATATATATCTTGACCCGAAGGATTTGATAAGAAAAGAGATGAAATATATTCAGACGCCTATCATTTTTTTGCTTGATTCTTTGAATTGTGTGGAAGATTATATATTCCCTAACGTGTCAAATGCCGCAAAAGTAGCTTCATTTATAGAGTTAGCTTCTTGTCATTAATAGTTGTAGAGAGTTTTGTAAAATATAAGATTAAGAATAATATCTCTAAATAAAAAAGAGTTTATCACTTTAGGATTCTTCTTCTCCTTTTCACGACATAAGTTGGCGGGAGAAGTAGAATCCCCTTGGATAAAATGATGTTAGTATTCAAGGCAGACGTCTGTTTCCCCGGTAGCGGCTGCATTTATCAATTTGTTACAAATGTTTGTGGCTCCAAGTTTTCTTTATCACTCTGTGGCCCCTTCCGGCGATTCCCTTTTAGTCATAAGGAAAGGTAAAGTAAGCCAATCTAGCCGAATGAACTAATAAATTATGGCAATTTATACATTTTTTTATGTGTGATAGACTATCCTCTTGCGTATTTTAGGTCTGGTTTTATGTGGGAAATGATGGTCGATTATACTATCTTTGCCGGCAAAGAAGATAACAATGAAACACACAAAGCTGAGATTGCTAATTGGTGTAGCAATATTGATGGTATTCTTTTCCGGGATTTATTTTTATCAGAAGAATAAAACTGCTATGCATCAACAAGCGGAGAATCTTCTGATACAGACTGTGAAGCAAAGATTGGAAATGAAAAGTAAAGAGCTGAATCTTCCTATATTTTCAGCTATAATGGATGTAGATACTATTCCACTGACCATATCTGTATTTACTGCCGAAGGCAAGAAGGAGTATCAAGTAGACTCGTTGAAAAGTAACAGGAATATATCTCAATCTTTTAATGAACGGACTTTGCATTCCATCATTTGCCAAGAGGAGATGATATCTTGCGATACACTGCAACGTGTATGGACTCAGACGCTTTGTGCACATAAAATTTATGCAGAGGCTAACATTTTTATAACGCTGACAACATTGGATGGGGAAGAAATAACTTCGGGTAGTGTAGCTGGAGAAGAGCTTCCGTCATTTCCAACAGAAAAATTTCTTTTATATATAGGGAATAGGTGTGAAGTGGGGTTAGTGGGTACTTTAGATTATTTTTGGTGGAGTATACTTATTTATTCTGGGGCCGTATTCTTGCTTATTTTGGTAATACTCGTGGTGGTAGTGGGAATCTGTTATTATTTATGTGTAGGGAGGCCTCATTCCTTGAAGAGGAAGATGTTTGTTGTAAAAGAATCGTTGTGTGAGGGCGATCTGCCCGTAAAGGAGCTTGTGAATGCTAAAGTCCGTACCTATCAATTACGTCCTGGGCTTATCTTTGATCCATATAAACAAGTACTTTTAGTCGAAGGTAAAGAAGTAAGATTAGCTTCTCAGTCTTGTGTAATATTAGAGCTTTTTCTACAAGCTCCAAATTATACTTTAAGTGATGCGGAATTGCTGAAGTCGATCTGGGGAAATGATAAAACGGCAACAATGAAACGCTTTACTGTAGCTTACTCCCGTTTGTGTAAGGCTTTAAAAGGGGTAGGGTTTAAGGTTGAGTTTAAACGGATAGGAATTGATAAATATCGTATGCTGTTTACTGATAATCAATAGGATATAATTTTCGTAGTAAATGGTAGTAACCAAAAAGACTATATTTTAGAACGTTCATCTTACTTTTGCAGTGATTTATTTATCCCTATCGTTAAATCCAAACTCAAGGAAACCAAAAAGAAGAGACTACGGTATCGGATTTGGCGATATCCAATATAGAAGCTTTGGCAAATGATAGTGAAGCAAATTCTACTTGGAGATGTGAGGGCTGGTGGGGAGATTGTTATGCCTTTTGTGGGGTATGCAATTCCATAATAAAAGGGGATGGGAATCAAAAAGGAACTCACTCTTGTATTGTCATAAACAGTGATTGAAAGATAAGTGTCAGAGATGATAGATTTACTTTTAAGTCTATATCTTCTGATACTTTTTTTATAACAATATTATGATGAATAGAAACATTTATTTATTATTGAATGGAAAATTGGCAAAAGATAAACTTTTTGCTAATGAAGTACTTGTAATGGATTGGGAAGGAAACTTAAAACGAAAATACATCTTAGATAGAACAGTAAAAACAATATCGGTAGATGAGAAGGGAGGTACACTAATATGCAATTACTATGGACTTGAATTCGGAGTCTATTATAGAAAGTTCGTCTTTCCAGTTGAAAATAATAGGAAATGCTAGATGATGTGGTAGGAGGGGGATAAAAGATATTTAGGCATATTAGTATATCAAGGGAAATATAGTGTTGATAGTGCAAAATACTCCCTCCAAAAACAAGAAAATAGTAAATATTCATATATCTTTGTTACCCATATTGTAAACTATCTATCCTTTTAGTTAAGCTGAAAAAAGAAACCATCTCAATATGATAAACAAAGAGAAGTGTACAGCAGCATTCAACCGTGTCACCAAGTGGGTGATAAATATATCTTTTTATACCTGCATGACGTTCCTTGTGTGGACAGTGTTGCAGGTGTTTGTATTCACTTCCTTTAAGATTCCTTCCGACTCCATGTCACCTGCGTTGCAGACGGGTGATAAAATATTGGTAGAGAAAGTGTCGATGGGGCCGCGCCTTTTCAATCTGTTTGCTGCTTTACGCAATGAAGATATAGAGATATACCGGATTCCGGGCATCAAATCCTTAGAGAGGAACGATGTGGTGGTATTTAATTTTCCTTACGAGGAAGGGAACGATAGTATCCGCTTCGATGTGATGAAATATTTTGTGAAGCGGTGTATTGCTCTGCCGGGCGATACGCTAGAGATACGGAAAGGATATTTTCACATACGGGGTGTGGACGGGAAGTTGGGCAACGTAGATGCACAGGAGTATATCTCGGAGTTGACCGATTCCATAGCGAGGGCGCGCGGCATGGTCTTTGGCTGTTTTCCCTGGGATGGAAGGATAAACTGGACTATACGTGATTTCGGTCCTCTGCCTGTGCCCGCAAAGGGGCAGGTGGTGGAGATGAATGCTCGCACGGCGGCGCTCTATAAGAGGTTGATACGGTGGGAGCAGAAACAACGGCTTACTATGCGAGAGGATACTATCCTATTGGGAGACAGCATAATAAGCGAATATCGTTTCACGAGGAACTATTATTTTGTATCGGGAGACAAGATGCAGAACTCTCAGGATTCCCGTTATTGGGGAATGTTGCCCGAGGAGTATATCGTCGGCAGGGCTTTTCTGATATGGAAGTCGGAAGACCCGCTGACGGGCGATATACGTTGGGATAGGATTTTAAAGAAGATAAACTAAAGGGTGTTAATCGTCGGTCTCTAAAATGCCTTTGACCAGGTATTCAAGTAAAGAGGGGACGGAAGTGCTCCATTGGTCTTTCAATTTAGGGCGCACGGGGAGTGGAGACTTGACATGCGGAACCGGTTGTACGTGTTTAACTCCTTTGACAGGTTCTACAAAGGTATTATTCATCAGTATTTCTCCTCGCGTGATTCCCTGGCGGGCGGCGATGGCATATCCGTCTCTATGGTATAAAACGCCTTGCACATACCATCCGAGGAACTGCCCGTTGAAGTGGTAAATGTTTTCTTCTCCATCTAAGTAGGCTACAGGAGTTCCGTCCCATACATACATGGTCGGCTTAGTATCCTGATAGTTGATATAGGCAACGGGTTTTGCTTTTTGGTCGAACAAGGTCACTTCCGATTGCAGGGGAAGTTGTGGAGTGTTGTTATCGTCATTGTCATCGCAGCTCGATAACATTCCCAACAAAGCGAACAGAACTAAGAATAATTTTTTCATATTTGGATATAGTTTAAATGATGTATTAAGAGCATGGCTCTTGTATGTAGCGGCTCCAAAAGTATAGTAAAGAAGTATGATATGAAAGGATAACCCAGGAAATCTGGGGGCATTTAAATTGTATTACTGGATTTTATAGTTATTTTTGTATTTTTTGATATGACTGGAAAAAGAAGACGGAATGAAGAAAGTATACCTTGTAGCGATGAGCCTTCTTGGAGGGCTTATCATTTCTTGCGGAGGACACGGCAAACAAGTGGAAGAAGCTTTGGCGCTTGCCGGAGATAACCGCGGGGAACTCGAAGCTGTATTAGAACATTATAAAGAGGACGCCCCCAAGCTGGAGGCGGCACGTTTCCTGATTGGCAACATGCCCGGCGGCTATGGCGTGCACCCGAAGATAAAGGAAGACTGCCGTCCTTTCTACAATGCCTATGACTCGTTGGCGCGTGCCTACGACTACCGCGTCAGCACGGCATGGGGAAAGAAGGTGGATAGCCTCTGGAACCACTTTAGCAGCTTTCATCTGAATCAATACAATTCGTGCAACGACCTGGAAAAGATGAAAGCTGGCGGGCTGATAGGAGAAATTGAATTGTCTTTCCGGGCATGGAAGGAGAATGTATATACGCAGGACTGCTCATTTGAGGATTTCTGTGAATATATCTTGCCTTACCGACGGATGAACGGGTTGTTGACGGACAGCGCCCGGCATGTGTTCTACGCACGCCATCATGGGAAATACTTTACACGCCCGGGGAAGAACTGGCAACAGGAAATCGACTCGTTGCTCTATGAATACCGGCGTCTGACGCATTCGGGATTTTGGGGAACGGGCATTCCGCTTTGGGATGCGGCTACTTTCGAGGAGTTGCGTCATGGCCTATGCTTGCAGCGTTGCTGGTACAATTCTTTATTGCTTTCTTCGCTGGGCATGCCTGTTGCCGTAGATTATGTGCCTGCCTGGGCAAACCGCAACAGTTCTCATACGTGGAACGTGGTGATGATAGGCGGCAAGTCTCATGCTTTCGAAGCCTTTTGGGACAATGACCGATGGAAGTATAAACGTATCTACAACAACCGGACGAAAGACGAATTGTGGGGAAAGTTCCGCCTGCCCAAGGTGTACAGGCATACTTATTCCAATCACATCGAAGGTCCGCTGGCAGATGCTGAGGTTAACCGCAGGGACATTCCCCGCCTGTTTCGCAGTATAAAGAAGATGGATGTCTCCGAGGAATATTTTGAAGCGCAAGATGTCACGGTGGAACTCACACAGAAGATACCCGAAGGGGCGAGATATGCTTATCTGGCGGTGTTCGGCTATCAAGATTGGCACGTGGTGCAATGGGGAAAGATAGAGAACGGCAAAGCCCTCTTCCGCAAGATGGGAAAAGACATTGTCTATCTGCCTGTGTACTACGTGGATGGAAGGTTGATTCCTGCCGCATCGCCCTTTCAGTTGCAGAGCGACGGCGTTGTGCGGGAGCTGATACCGGGCGAGAAGACCGAAAAGGTGGCGTTGCGCGTCATAACGGGAGCTTCTGTTTATAGCGGCAACACCAATTATATGGGCTGCATGCGCGGTAGCCGTATCGTCGGGCTACACGACGGGGAAGTGGCGGAGGAGCTATGTGTCTGGAAAGACTCCCTGGCGCTGGAACGTACCTATCAGCCTGTGAGTGCGAAGCGACCCTACAGGTATGTCCGCCTGTTGTTGCCTTCGGAGAATCTTGCTTTGGGCGAGCTCGCCTTCTATACGGATGAGGGCAGAATAGAGCATCCCCGGGTGCTCACTTCCCTGGAGCCTCTTGGCACAAATGAAACCACGGACATGCTGACGGACGGCATGGATGCCAGCGCCTATCGGGGCAAGGTGGCGGGTCGTGCCATAGATATTGACTTGGGGAAAGACTACCGGATTGCGCGCATAAGCATGTCTCCCTACCTAAGGTGTGAGGTGTTTCCCACCGACATCTACGAACTGCTCTACTGGCAAAACGCTTGGGTAGGCGTCGAACGCAAGCCTGCCGGCGACAACGGATATATTGTGTTTGACAACGCTCCCCGGAATGCTCTCTTCATGCTGAAGAACCGCTACTGGGAAGGAAAAACAGCAGAACGTATCTTCTTATATAAGGATGGAGAGGTGCAGTGGCAATAGCGAAATCTAAGGAATAGATGTAGTGGATATAAATATTTTTTCTACATTTGCCTCTGCAAGTCTTGAAATTCCTTATTAAAGCTTAATACTCTCATGAAAAAATACTGGTTACTCCTTTTGTTTCTTTCTCTCCCGCTCTTTTCGTGGGCCGACGGAACCTTGGATTCATTGCTGAACGTGCTCGACCGCACCATGGAGGAACAAGAAACATTTGTGACCCAGCGCGAATCGCGCATCCTGCATCTCAAGGAACTCGTCCGCGAAGCAGCGCCTAATTCTGTTGACCGTTACAACCTCAATAACCAGATTTACAGAGAATACAAAGCCTTTATCTGCGACTCCGCCATCCATTATTTGAACGAGAACATCCGCCTTGCCCAGCAGATGCAAGATAGCGGCCGCGAGGTGGAAAGCAAGTTGCAACTCTCTTATCTGCTGTCTTCTACAGGAATGTATACCGAGTCTATCGACGTGCTCAAGTCGGTAGACCGCAAGAAGGTTATCTCGGCGCTGCTTCCCGATTATTATACTTGTTTCGACCATGTATATGGCGAATTGAGCGTATATACACAAGATAAAGCTCTTTCCAGCCGTTATTGGAATATAGCGCAGGCATACAAAGACTCTCTATACGCCCTGTTGCCTCCCCGTTCGGAGAGATACCTGGTGATGCGCGAGACATCGCTCCGCGACGGAGGGCAGTATGACGAAGCGTTGAAGATTAACGATTTGCGGTTGGCGGAGGCAGAGACGGACACGCCTCAGTATGCACTGGTCACTTACCACCGTTCGCTTATCTGCAAGCGTAGCAATGACAGCATGGGGGAGAAGCGGAACTTGTGCCTCTCGGCTATCGCCGACATCCGGTCGGCTATCAAAGACCATGCCTCTTTGTGGATGCTTGCGCAGTTGCTCTACGAAAGCGGAGACATAGAACGCGCCTACCAGTACATGCGTTTTTCGTGGAATGCAACCAAGTTCTACAATGCCCGCCTCCGGAGCTGGCAGAGTGCAGACGTGCTTTCGTTGATTGACAAAACCTACCAGGCGATGATGGAAAAGCAGAACAACCGCCTTCAACAGAACTTGTTGCTCATCACTGCATTGCTGGTGTTGCTCATCGTGGCGCTGGCCTATATCTACCGGCAGATGAAAAGGCTGGCGGATGCGCGCAACCACCTCCAGACTGCCAATGCACAACTCAATACGTTGAACGAAGAGTTGAGGCAGATGAACGATTGCCTGTCGTCCACCAACGCTGAGCTTTCGGAGTCCAACCAGATTAAAGAAGAATACATCGCCCGTTTCATCAAGTTATGCTCCACCTACATTAACCGGCTCGATGCCTATCGGCGGATGGTGAATAAGAAAGTGTCTGTAGGGCAAATACCTGAGCTGCTGAAAATCACCCGCTCCCAAGATGCCCTTGACGAAGAGTTGGAGGAGCTTTACACTAACTTCGATACGGCTTTCCTGCATCTCTTTCCTGATTTTGTGAAGAAGTTTAATAGCCTCTTGCAGGACAGCGAGCAGATTGTGTTGAAGAAAGACGAGCTGCTGAATACAGAACTGCGGATATTTGCTTTGATACGCCTGGGCATCGAAGACAGTTCGCAGATAGCAGAGTTCCTGCGCTACTCTGTAAATACGATTTATAACTACCGCGCTAAAGTGAAGAATAAGGCGCGCGTATCACGTGATAATTTTGAAGATTTAGTACGTAAAATCCGTTAATCCACATTACAGGCTATCCACTTTTTTAGAGAGAAGAGGTGGAGGTAATCGTTTGGTAATAAGTAGATTGCTTCTCGGGGTAGTCCACTTATTGCCCCCTCTCCGTCAGCCGGCATCAAATTCTTCCTACTTTTGACCCGGCTTCTGCAAAGATAGAGATTCCGTCTCCGGCAGATGCCTATTTATTATTAACTTTAAAATTAGTACGCATGAAAAAGAACAGGCGAAAAGTCCTTTCGCGAAGTCACAAGATTCTTTTTATTATCTTGGCAATGTTTTCATCTTTGGGTGCATTCGCACAACAAATCGCTGTGTCCGGCAAAGTTCTGGATGCGCAGAAAGAACCCCTCATCGGAGTTAGTGTACAAGAGAAAGGAACGACCAACGGAGTCGTTACCGATTTGGATGGTAACTTTACCTTGAAGGTGGGGCAGAATTCCGTGTTGGTTTTCTCTTATGTAGGATATAAGTCCCAGGAGGCGAAAGCCGCCCGTCAAATGAATATTACGCTCGAGGAAGACAATGAAGTGCTCGATGAAGTAGTCGTTATCGGCTACGGCTCGGTGAAGCGTAAAGATGTCACTACGGCTATCTCGTCGGTATCCACCAAAGACCTTGATATGCGCCCCATTGTTTCTGCCGGGCAAGCCATACAGGGCAAGGCAGCCGGTGTGTCGGTCATCCAGCCTAGCGGTAAGCCGGGAGAGGAAATGTCTATCCGCGTGCGTGGAACTACTTCTATGAATGGAAGCAACGACCCGTTGTATGTAGTCGATGGCGTGCCGGTAGATAACATCAAGTTTCTTTCTCCCAATGACATCGAGAGCATGCAGATATTGAAAGACGCCTCTTCCGCCGCCATCTACGGTTCGCGTGCCGCGAATGGTGTCATTCTGATTACTACGAAGGCGGGAGCTATCGGTAAGGCGAAGGTCTCTTTAACTGCACAGTTCGGCTTGAACAAGGTGGTGGACAAGATGGAGTCTTTGAACTCCGCCCAATACAAGGAGTTACAGGATGAAATCGGACTTGTTTCCCTGCCCGACGGATTGCCGGACCGCACCGATTGGTTCGACGAAACCTACTCCACAGGAACTACCCAAAACTATCAGGTAGCCATATCCAACGGCAACGAGAAAATGAAATATTATCTTTCCGCCGGCTATCTGGACGAAAAAGGCGTGTTGGACATTTCTTACTACAAGCGTTATAACTTCCGTGTGAATCTGGAAAACCAGGTTCGCGATTGGCTGAAGGTAAGTGCCAACGTCTCTTATTCGGATTATACCAGCAATGGCGGAGGCGCGATGGGAACAGGCGCTAACCGTGGTGGCGTGGTGCTGGCTGTTATCAACACACCGACCTACGCCCCCGTGTGGGACCCCTTGAACCCGAAGCAATACTATAATAACTTCTATGGCGTAGGCAACATCACCCACCCGCTGGAGAACATGGCGCGCGCCAAAAACAATAAGGATAAAGAAAACCGCCTGCTTGCATCGGGCAATGTCTTGTTGACACCGCTGCCGGGGTTGAACTTCAAGTCTACATTCACCCTCGACCGCCGGAATGCCGTCAATACAACTTTCCTCGACCCTATCTCCACTTCGTGGGGACGCAACCAGTATGGCGAAGCCTCCGACAACCGGAATATGAATACCGTGCTCACGTTTGATAACGTGCTGAACTTTAACAAGAACTTCAAGAAACACGGACTCGACGTGATGGCGGGCTCTTCGTGGACAAGTTCCGACTATTCCAATAGCTGGATAAACGGTTCTCACTACCGCAACGACTTTATACAGACGCTGAATGCCGCCAACAAGATTGCATGGGACAATACCGGCACAGGCGGTTCGCAATGGGCTATCCTTTCCTTCTTCGGCCGTGTAGCCTACAACTTCGACAGCAAATATCTCCTGACGGCTAATCTCCGTGCCGACGGCTCTTCCAAGTTGCATCCCGACCATCGCTGGGGCGTATTTCCTTCCTTCTCTGCTGCCTGGCGCGTTTCGTCGGAGAAGTTTATGAAGGACCTGACATGGATTGACGACCTGAAAATACGCGGAGGCTGGGGACAGACAGGTAACCAGTCCGGATTGGGAGATTATTCTTATCTTCAACGCTACAATATCAGCCGTGTGCAATGGTTCAAGAAAGGGGAAGAAGGAGATACGACGGATTATGAAAACGCCGTTCCCACCATCAGCCAAGCCAACTTGCGTACTGCCGATTTGACGTGGGAGACTACCACACAGACCAATATCGGTCTGGACCTGACGGTACTCAACGGGCGGTTGACTTTCAACATGGACTACTACTATAAGAAGACCACCAACATGCTGATGAACGTATCGCTTCCCGCCGGTAGCGCCGGTGCCAATGACATAGCCCGCAACGAAGGCGAGATGACCAACAAAGGTTTCGAGTTCTCCGTCAGCTCCAAGAACTTCCGGGGTGGAGACTTCACATGGGATACGGACTTCAACATATCTTTCAACCGCAACAAACTGACGAAACTGGCTTTGAAGAAGATATACTATGACGCAAAGACCAGTGAAGTGATAAATGACTACGTGGTACGCAACGAGCCGGGACGTTCTTTGGGAGGTTTCTACGGCTACATCAGCGATGGCGTGGACCCCGAAACCGGTGAACTGATGTACCGCGACCTGAGCAAAGACGGTAAGATTTCCACTTCCGACCGCACCTACATCGGAGACCCGAACCCCGATTTCACGTATGGACTCACCAATGCCTTCTCTTGGAAAGGCTTTAACCTGAGCATCTTTATCCAGGGCTCTTACGGAAATGATATTTACAACGCTTCCCGCATCGAGACCGAAGGTATGTACGACGGAAAGAACCAATCCACCCGCGTTCTCAACCGATGGAGGATTCCCGGCCAGATAACCAGCGTGCCCAAAGCAAACTTCAAACTGCTCAACTCCACCTACTTTGTAGAAGACGGCAGCTATCTGCGGGTGAAAGACATCACTCTGTCTTACAACTTCAAGGGCAAACTGCTCAAGAGATGGGGAATCACCCGCCTGCAACCCTATTTCACCGCTACCAACCTGCTCACCTGGACCAGCTACTCCGGCATGGACCCCGAAGTGAACCAATGGGGCAACAGCGGTACGGTGCAAGGCATAGACTGGGGTACATACCCCCATTCTAAATCCTACGTGTTTGGTATTAATGTTGAATTCTAATGAAAGGAAAGACTATGAAACTGAGATATATATTTTGTGGAATCACCTCCGGGCTGCTATTGGGACTTTCTTCGTGTTCGCTGGACTATAATCCCGTAGATACTTACTCCGACGTGACCGAAGGAATGACAGACAACGGGAAGAAGGTAGTGTTCAAGGACAAAGCTGCCGTAGAAGGCCATCTGAAAACCATATACAACCAGATGCGCGACCGGCAGGAACACTGGTATGTAGACTTGCTCCTCATAGCGGAGTCGCATGCCGACAACGCCTATGCAGGCACTACGGGAGCCGAAGTGGTTCCCTTTGAGAATAACTCCATCGAAGGCTCCAATTCGGTGCTTGAACGCGACTGGAACCGCTACATGGAAGACGTGGCGCGTGCCAACGTGCTCATTTGCAACATTGATGCCGTCACAGATAATGCACTCACCACCGAAGAACGTGCCCGCTACAAGGCGGAAGCAAAGATATTCCGCGCGATGGTGATGTTTGATATAGTACGTTTATGGGGAGATTTCCCTGTGATTACCACCGTTGCCGACGATATTACTTCCGATAACATCGACGAGGTATATTCCCAATACTTCCCGGCACAAAATACGGAGCTGGAAGCCTACCAGCAGATAGAGAGCGATTTATTGGATGCGCTCCGCTATGCTCCGGACAATACGCCGGGCAATAAGACTCTGTTTACCAAGTCGGTTGCCCGCACCCTGCTGGCAAAGGTCTATGCTGAGAAGCCCCTGCGCGACTACACCAAAGTGATTCAATATTGCGACGAAGTGACAGCCGACGGGTTCAGCCTGGTAGAAGACTTCAACGATTTGTTCGGCATGAATGCTGCGGGGACGGATGCAAAGATGCGTAATACGAAGGAGTCCATTCTCGAAGCGCAGTTCACACCCGGCGCCGGAAACTGGTGCACATGGATGTTCGGACGCGACCTCGTGAACTGGAACAACAACTTTACCTGGGCTAAGTGGGTGACTCCCTCGCGCGACCTCATTAATGCCTTTACCAAAGAAGGAGACACCAAGCGTTTCAACGAATCGGTAGTCTATTACGATTGCACCTGGAGCAACTATTATCCGGCAGACCACTATCCCTTCATGTATAAATGCCGCTCGGCGAACAGCAGCCTTATCAAATATCGCTATGCCGACGTGCTGCTGTTGAAGGCGGAAGCGCTCATCATGCAAGCTACGCCCGACCTCGAAGGGGCTGCCCTCATCATCGACGAGATTCGCCAACGGGCAGGGCTCGGCAAGCTTTCCCCATCCGTCCGGGCAAATAAGGAGTCCATGCTCGATGCCTTGCTCAACGAGCGCCGCCTTGAGCTGGCTTTTGAAGGGCAACGCTGGTTCGACCTCGTGCGCCTGGATAAAGTGGAAGAAGTGATGAACGCCGTATATGCCAAAGACTCCGGACGCAAGGCGCAGGCTTATCTTTTCGATAAGAATTCCTATCGCTTGCCCATCCCGCAGTCTGTCATCGACGCCAATGACAAGATTCATCAGAATACCGGTTATTAACAACTCAATTAAAACGTAGAAACTTAAGATTAATATGATAAACATGAGAAATATAGCATTGACCTTATTAGGATGCTTCACCATTTTGGCTGCATGCAGCAACAGTGACGATGCCGAAACGCCGGTAGCGCCCATCCCCACCGGAGACGTAACTATTTATGCGACCACCACCAGCCTCACCCGTGACCTCACCCGCGACGCTGTGAACTTCAGTACAAAAGACAACCTGGCGCCCACTACCATCACCTTGAATCCGACAGAGCAATATCAGGCTATGGACGGCTTCGGAGCAGCCATCACAGGAGCTACCTGCTACAACCTGTTACTGATGAAACCCGCAGACCGCCACGCTTTCCTCACGGAAACATTCTCCGAGAAAGACGGCTTCGGATTCAGCTATATACGTATCTCTATCGGTTGCTCGGACTTCTCGTTGAGCGAATATACCTGTTGTGACACCAAAGGCATTGAGAACTTTGCCTTGCAGAGCGAGGAAAAAGACTACATCCTGCCTATCCTGAAAGAGATTCAGGCAATCAATCCCTCTATCAAGGTGATTGCCGCTCCCTGGACCTGCCCCCGCTGGATGAAGGTGAAGAGCCTCACGGACCTTACGCCTATGGAATCGTGGACCAACGGGCAGTTGAACCCCGCTTACTACCAGGACTATGCCACCTACTTCGTGAAATGGATACAAGCCTTCAAAGCCGAAGGAGTGGACATCTACGCCATCACGCCGCAGAACGAACCTCTCAACCGCGCCAACTCCGCCTCTCTCTACATGAGTTGGGAAGAAGAAAGAGATTTTGTGAAGACAGCCCTCGGACCACAGATGAAGGCTGCCGGGCTGACTACTAAAATCTATGCCTTCGACCACAACTATAACTACGACAACATCGCCTCCGAGAAGAACTATCCCGGCAAGATATACGAAGATGCCGAAGCAGCACAATACCTGGTGGGAGCCGCCTACCACAACTATGGCGGCGACCGCTCAGAACTGCTGAACGTGCACAACGCCTACCCCGACAAAGAACTCCTCTTCACCGAAACCTCTATCGGAACCTGGAACAGCGGACGCGACCTCTCGAAACGCCTCATGGAAGACATGCGCGAAGTGGCGCTGGGCACTATCAACAACTGGTGCAAAGGAGTGCTCGTGTGGAACCTTATGCTCGATAACGACCGCGGTCCTAACCGCGAAGGCGGATGCCAGACCTGCTACGGCGCAGTCGACATCAACAACAGCGACTACAAAACGATTATCCGCAACTCACACTACTACATCATTGCCCATCTCTCGAGCGTAGTGAAGCCGGGAGCCGTGCGCATTGCCGCCACCGGATATACAGACTCCAACATCATGTATTCCGCTTTCCAGAACCCTGACGGAACTTATGCCTTTGTCCTCCTGAACAACAACGAAAAGGCAAAGAAGATAACCATCAGCGACGGCAAACGCCACTTCGCTTATGACGTTCCCGGAAAATCAGTGACTTCCTACCGTTGGGCGAAGTCCGAATAAGAACCTTAAAAAATATACAGACAATGAAAAAAAGCATTTATATAGCATTGGCAGTGGCAGGAATATTCACCATGAATTCCTGCAACGATGATGATTTCCTGCCGGGAAACCCCGCCATGGGCATTAAGGCTGAGAGCGCCGACGCCCTTTTCGGCGACAGCCTGCCCTTCACCGTCAAGGCATCGGACGTGGACGTACCCCTTTCCACCCTCAAAGCCCGGCTTTTCTACGGAGAAGAGCAAGTGTCCGAAACCGTGATTCGCACCAAGACAAGCGGCAGCGATTATAGCGGGAAGATTTATATCCCCTATTATGCCAACATCCCCAATGGAAAGGCAACGCTGAAATACACCTTGCAGAATATCCACTTCACCACCACCGAAAAGGAGATCGAGCTATCCGTGGCACGACCGGACTTCCCTTACCTGACGTTGGTGGACGAAGCCGGGAAGGAGTACCGCATGGAGCGCCAATCCCTCTACCACTATAGCATCTCCGGAGACTTCTCTCAGAAGATGAAAGCATATATCAGGACTCCCCAAGTGGGCGAAAATGGCAATGAACTCACTTTCGGCTGGGAGAATAACACAGTAGAAATAGGTTCTACCACCTTCATTCCCTTCTCCAACACTGAACCGGGAAACTATGCCATCCAGTTCAACACCTACAGCTACGAAGCCGCCCCCTTCGCCAAACTCACGTTGAACGGACAAGAAATGGAATTGGTGGAGAATGATGTCTACACCCTGAAGCTCAACCTGAAACAGAACGATAAACTCCTCTTCGAAGGAGTGCCCGGCTATGACGAATGGTGGATTGACCCCGATTTCTTTGAGAAGCAGGAAGACGGCACATTGAAGTTCCTCCCCATAGACGGAAGCTACCAGATTACAGCCAACGGAAAGAAACAATATTTCGCTGCCACGGCATTGAAAGACGGCGAGCCGGCTAAGTTGCAACCCGACGGAACAGGTGCTATCTGGGCGATTGGAACCGGCATCGGCAAACCCGACGTTGCCTTGTACGAAGTGGGATGGACACCCGAAAATGGCTTGTGCATGCCCCAACATGCGGCAAAGAAGTATCAACTGACATTCACCGCCGGAGTCACCATGAAAACAACCGGAATAGACTTCAAATTCTTCCACATCAATAAGTGGGATAACGGTGAGTTCAAGGGAGATGCCATCTCTACTACAAGCGATTTGGTTGAGATTACCGAATCGGGCAACCTGCATCTCCAGGAAGGCAAGCAGTTTGAACGGGGCGGCATCTATCGGTTCATCGTCGACGTGGCGCAAGGCAATACGAAGGCTGTGCTCACGGTAGAGAAAATAGGCCAGATGGATTTGCCCGCACCCGATATTACTCTCAACGGCGTCAAGATGGAAGCCGGCGACGGAGATATGTGTCTGCTGGACGTCTCGCTCACACAGAACCAGACACTTCAGGTTGGCGGCATAGAGGATTGGAACGAATGGTATGTAGACCCCGACTATCTGGCTAAGACCGGAGATAACCAACTGAAATTCTTACCCGTAGACGGAAGCTACCGCGTGATGGCAAATGCCAAGCGGAAATACTTTGCAGTGGTCCGCACCAAGGATGGGCAAGACGCCGGGCTCGATGCCGATGGACATGGCGCCGTGTGGATGTTAGGCTATGGCATGGGTTCCCCTTCCATCAGTGATGAATTCAACTGGGATTTCGCCACCGCCTATTGCGTAGCCGAAATCAGCCCCAAAGTCTATCAGTTTACGGGAAAGGCGGGAGCGGAAAAGAGCTCCGTCCTCGGAGAACGGATACGCCACGATTATATCAGCGTTAAGTTCCTCGGCAGAAAAGACTGGGACATGCAGTTCCACCAAAAGAACCTGGAGATGGACGAAGCCACCCGGAGTTTCTTCAACACCGACGCAGAAGACCTGCAATGGGCCTCACCCGTAGAGCTGGGAGCAACGTATGTATTCACCTTGGATTTTACCCGGGGAATAGATAAAGGAGTCCTCTCGGTAGTGAAGAAATAAGGTGGGAAAATGACTTGAAAAAGGCGGTTTGTCAGACGTTAATAGTTGACTTCTCAGGTGTTAATACCTGTCACGCTGGATGTTAATACCTGACAACTCAACTGTTAATACCTGACAAACCGTTTATTAACAGCCTGCGCATGCAGCATAGATGCCTGGCACGCAGGCTATTATAGCACATTTACATCCTAATTAAATAACCATGAAATTTAAAGCAATACTACTTGGCTTGTCCCTCACCGCTGCCTTGCCCCTTGCGGCACAAACGCCGGTGTATCTGGACGCAAACAAGCCTATCGAAGAACGCGTGAAAGATGCGTTGGGACGTCTCACCCTCGAAGAGAAAATAAAAATGATTCATGCACAGTCCAAGTTCAGCTCGGCGGGTGTTCCCCGGCTGGGCATTCCCGAAGTGTGGGCTACCGACGGTCCCCACGGCATCCGTCCGGAAGTGTTGTGGGACGAATGGGACCAGGCTGGATGGACCAACGACTCCTGCATCGCCTATCCCGCCCTCACCTGCCTTGCCGCCACGTGGAATCCCGACATGTCTTATCTCTACGGAAAAAGCATCGGCGAAGAAGCCCGCTACCGCAAGAAAGACATCCTGCTGGGACCCGGCGTCAATATCTACCGCACACCCCTCAATGGACGCAACTTCGAGTATATGGGCGAAGATCCCTATTTGTCGTCCGTCATGGTGGTGCCTTATATAAAAGGAGTGCAAGAGAACGGAGTGGCTACTTGTGTGAAACACTACGCCCTCAACAACCAGGAGTTTAAACGTCACACGACGAACGTGCACCTCAGCGACCGTGCGCTCTACGAGATTTATCTTCCCGCCTTCCGGGCAGCCGTTCAAGAAGGCAAGACGTGGGCAATTATGGGAGCCTACAACCTCTACCAGGGAGAACATGCCTGCCACAACAAGCGCCTTCTGCGAGACATCTTGCGGGACGAGTGGGGCTTCGACGGCGTAGTAGTGTCCGACTGGGGCGGGGTGCACCACACCGAACAAGCCATCCGCAACGGTATGGACCTCGAATTCGGTTCGTGGACTAACGGGCTTTCTGACGGAACGCGCAATGCCTACGACAACTACTATCTCGCTTACCCTTATCTCACCCTGATAAAAGAAGGAAAGGTGGGCACGAAAGAGCTGGACGAGAAAGTGAGCAACGTTCTCCGTTTGATATTCCGTACCTCCATGAATCCTCATAAGCCCTTTGGTTCGCTGGGCTCTCCCGAGCACGGGCAGGCAGGACGCAAGATTGGCGAAGAAGGCATCGTCTTGCTGCAAAACCGTAACAACCTGCTACCCATCGACCTGGGCAAAACAAGAAAGATTGCCGTCATCGGCGAAAACTCCATCAAGATGATGACCGTAGGCGGCGGCAGCTCTTCTCTCAAAGTAAAGTATGAGATTTCTCCCTTGCAAGGCGTGAAGAACCGCGTCGGTTCGCAAGCCGAAGTGGTGTATGCACGTGGTTACGTGGGCGACCCGAGCGGCGAATACAATGGGGTGAAATCCGGTCAGGATTTAAAAGACGAACGTTCGGAAGACGAGCTTCTGGCAGAAGCTTTGGCAGTGGCGCGCGACGCGGATTATGTCCTCTTCTTCGGCGGGCTGAACAAGAGCAATCATCAGGACTGCGAAGATACCGACCGGGCGGCGCTGGAATTGCCTTATGCACAGAATAGAGTGATTAGCGAACTGGCAAAGGTAAACAAGAATCTGGTAGTAATCAACATCTCAGGTAATGCTGTGGCTATGCCTTGGGTGGATGAAGTCCCCGCTATCCTGCAAGGCTGGTATCTGGGTTCCGAGGCCGGATCCGCCCTGGCTGCTGTGTTGGTGGGAGATGCGAATCCTTCGGGCAAACTGCCTTTCACCTTCCCGGCAAGACTAGAAGATGTGCCTGCCCACAAACTCGGCGAATACCCGGGCAACAAGGAGGAGTTGGCGCAATCGAAGCATCAAAGCGATACCATCAACGCGACATATCACGAAGACATCTTTGTAGGCTACCGCTGGGCGGATAAAGAGAAAATCAAACCCTTATTCCCCTTCGGGCACGGGCTGAGTTATACCACTTTTGCTTACGGAAAGCCTTCGGCAGATAAAAAAACAATGACTGCGGACGACACGATAACCTTCACTGTCACAGTGAAAAATACCGGAACCCGTGCCGGGCAAGAGGTGGTACAGCTTTATATCAGTGATAAGAAATCTTCTCTGCCTCGCCCCTTGAAGGAACTCAAAGCTTTCCGCAAGGTGCAGCTTGCTCCAGGCGAAGAGAAAGCCGTAGCGCTTACTGTGGACAGGAAAGCATTAAGTTTCTTCGACGACGCCAAGCACGAGTGGGTGGCGGAGTCCGGCAAGTTTGAAGCTATCATCGGCAGCTCTTCGCGGGATATTCGAGGGACTGTGCCTTTTGAGTTGAAGTGAATGTGAGGCTTTTGCTTCTCCCATTGTCCTCCTTGCCAAGGAGGGTAATGGGAGATAGTATGGATTGGTGGGGAAAGAGTGTTTGGGGAACTTACCGGACTTCAAAGTTCCCTTTCAACCGAATATCCTGTGAAGAAGCCCCCACCATCACCGAGAAACTTCCCGGCTCCACGGTGAACCGGTTGTTCTTATCCCACAACCCCAAGTCCTGCGGGGTGAGGGTGAAGCTCACCGCTTTCTCTTCTCCGGGCTGCAAGTGGATACGTTCAAATCCGCGCAATACCTTCTCATAAGTAGTCACACTACTGAAATCATCCCGTATATAGAGCTGCACAACTTCGTCTCCCGCTCTTTTGCCCGTATTCTTAACGGTACACGTAAGAGTGATATTCTCTTGCGTCCCGATGACGGGCTTAGATATTTTGAGGTCGGAATAAGTAAAACTCGTGTAGCTTAATCCATATCCGAAAGGATATAGCACCCCGTCTACGCGCACCCTGCCTTTTGAGTCCGAACCCGGTTTGAAGGGAAAAGCGAAAGGAATCTGCCCTACGGACTTGGGAAAGGTGACGGCAAGCCGCCCACCCGGATTATAATCACCAAAAAGAACCTTAACGATGGCATCGCCCATAAACTCTCCCGGGAACCAGGCATGCACGATGGCAGATAGATTCTTGTTCGCCCAGTTGATAGTTGCCGCCCTGCCGTCTACCATCACTAGCACCACAGGCTTTCCGGTGGCATATACCGCTTTGAGCAATTGCTCCTGTCTTCCGCAGAGATCGAGGCTCGTGCGCGAAAATTCTTCTCTTACCGTCTTTTCATTTCCTCCCAATACCAGGATGGCAACGTCCGAGGCTTTGACCAATGCCACCGCTTCGTCTATCATGGCTTGTTCCTGCCCATCCAGCGGAATCTCATATAACTCGCTTTCGGGAAAGTGCTTGTCGATGATGTCGCAGCCTTTGGCATAACGCACTTCGGCTTGGGGCAGGTATTCTTTGATTCCCTGATATACGGTCTTGATGCGGGCGTTGGCGGGACCGTAGCGGCAGGTTAACTCTTTTACTTCCTCTGCATTCGGGCCGATAACAGCTATCTTGCCCAGGCTCTTGGAGAGTGGCAGCATTTGGTTCTGATTCTTTAGGAGGACGATGGATTCCAGGGCTGCCCTCATGGATACTTCTTGATGGGTTGCGCTATGAACCACCGTCTCCGGATGACGTTCATCTCCGGGATAGGGATTGTCAAAGAGCCCCATCATGAACTTGACACGGAGAATCTCGCCGACACGTTGGTCAATGGTCTGCAAAGAGATTTTGCCTTCGCTGATGGCGCGGCGCAGGGGGAGAATAAAATCTTGGGGAGGGGTGAAGTTCGTGCGGATATTCAGTCCGGCGTTCACTACTTGTGCCGCCATTTCTTCTTCGGTGGGAGTGATGCGGTGCTTGGTGCGCAGAAACTCCACAGCTTCACTGTCCGAGACTACGTAACCTTTGAATCCCCATTGCTGGCGGAGAATCTCAGTGAGGAAATGATAGCTGCCCGAAATGGGCTCTCCGTCGTAATCGTTGTACGAACTCATCACCCCCAGGGCGCCCGCTTCCTGTATTCCCTTGCGGAAAGGTTCCAGGTAGAGCGTCTTCATCTCGCGCGGAGCCACGTGCGGGTCGGTGCGTGTGGCGCCGTCGCGTCCTCCTACAGGGATGCTGTACACGGCGAAATGCTTCGGAGTGGAGACTATCCCTTGGGCTTGAAGCCCGAGAATCATTTGCTTGCCCAGTTCGCCTGCCAGATAGGGGTCTTCGCCGTAGCTTTCCACTACGCGTCCCCAGCGCGGGTCTTGGGCGATGTCGAGGATGGGAGAGTAGATGTTGGTATAGCCGAGTGCTTTCGCTTCATTAGCAGTTACTTGGGCTATCTCTCGGATTAGCTTTTTGTTCCACGTGGCACCCTGTCCGCATTGGGCGGGAAACATGGTGGCACGGTTGTGGCAGAGGCCGCGTATTCCTTCGTTGGTGAAGTCTACGGGAATGCCCAGGCGGGTGTGTTCTACAAACCAACGTTGCACTTCGTGGCGGTTCTTGACGCTAATATTATAAGGATAAGAGAGTTCGGCCCCGAACCTGCCTAGTCCGTTTGCTTGCTCGTCGATGTTGCCGATGCCGTCTTTCCAGATTTCATTGCTCCACTCGGGGGTAGGCCATGTATCCTTCAGCACTCTCCCCGAGCCATACAAGGTAGCCATCTGGCAGGTCTTCTCTTCGAGCGTCATTTGCGAAAGTAAGTCGGCGACACGGGCTTCGAGGGGTGCGGCGGGGTCTTCGTACACGTCCTTTACTCCATTCTTGTTGAAGTCAATCCAGTCTTTTTTGTACATGTCCTTCTTGCTGCCGGCACAGATGCTGCCGGCAGAGAGGAACAGGGCTAGTCCACATAGTAATTTCTTCATAATATTATTGCACTGTAAGTTTGACGCTTTGCAGGTCGGCATCGCGGGAGGAGCTTCCCACCATGATTTTGAAGGTTCCTTTCTCTACTCCATACCGCATGTCGGCATCATAGTAGGAAAGCATCTCGGGGGTGATGGTGAAAGACACTTGTTTCATCTCTCCCGCCTTCAGCGGTATGCGGGCAAAACTTTTCAACTCTTTTACGGGGCGCGTAGCGGAGCTGTATTCGTCGCGAATATAAAGTTGAATGATTTCTTCGCCGTCCCTCTTTCCGGTATTGGTTACATCTACCGTCACTTGCACGCTTTTGTCGGGAGTGATTGTCTCTCCGGCGAGTTTAAGGTTTGCATACTCATAGGTGGTGTAGCTCAGACCGTAGCCGAACTCGTACAAAGGTAGTGAATTTCCGGTAGCATACGGAAACCAGTGATTGGTAAATTTATGATTGTACATGCATTGAATCTGACCTACGTTGCGGGGGATGGTGATAGGCAACTTCCCGCTCGGGTTGACTTTGCCATAGAGAATTTCCGCCAGTGCCTGTCCTCCGGCTACTCCCGGTTCCCAGGCTTCGATGATGGCTGGTATGTTTTCGTCTATCCATTCGGTAGTCAGCGGACGGCCGTTGACGAGGATGACAAGTGTCGGTGTACCGGTTGCCGCTACGGCTTCCACCAGTTCCTGTTGGCGTCCCGGCAAGGAGAGTTCGTAGCGGTCACTGTTTTCTCCGCAGGTCTTTTCATTCCAGTGATAGCGCATGGAGTTTTCTCCTACGACGAGGATTGCCAGGTCGGAGGCGCGTGCCTGTTGTGCGGCTTCGCGTATCTGGCTGTCGGAGAGCAGGCGCACATTCCATCCCAGGTCGAGGAAGTCGTAGTTGGTTTCAGGACTTACATTTTTCAGACCTTGGAGGATGGTGGTGACGTGTTTTTCCGGTTGTTCCAGTGCCCAGTCTCCCAGGATGGATTGGTTGTTGGCATTGTGTCCGGTGACGAATACTCTTTTGTATTTAGCAGGTTCCAGAGGCAGCAGGTTGTTTTCGTTCTTCAACAGGACGATGGACTTGCGGGCTCCTTCGAGGGCTGTTTGCCGATGCTTGGAGTTGAATACGATTTCGTCTTTCTTCTCAAGGTCGACAAACGGATTCTCAAACAATCCCAGCCTGAACTTAGCTTCCAGAATCTTGGCGACAGAGGCGTCTATCTGCTTTTCCGAGAGTGTGCCTTCGTTGACACATTCGATAACGGCTTCGTAGAACTCCGGTCCGTGCATGTGCATGCCCATTCCGGCGTCTACGCTGAGGCGGTAGGCTTCTTTCAGGGTTTCGGCTACGGCGTGGTAGTCGTGCATGCGCTCAATGTCCATCCAGTCGCTCACGATGAAGCCGTGGAACTTCCATTGGTTGCGCACGACTTCCGTCATCAGGTATTTGTTCCCGTGGCAGGGGATGCCGTTCAGTTCATTGTGGGCAGTCATAACGGTGAATGCGCCTGCGTCCAGGCATTGCTTGAAGGGAGGGAAGAATACTTCTTTCAGCGTTCTTTCGGAGATGTCCGCCGGGGCGCCGTTGATGCCGTTAGCAGGCTGGCTGCCGCCTACGAGATGTTTGACGCAGGCAATTGCTTTGTCTGTGCCTGTGAAATCATCTGTTTGCAGTCCGCGTACGGTGGCTGCTCCCATTTGCCCTACCAGGTAGGGGTCTTCGCCAAAGGTCTCTCCGATGCGTCCCCAACGGGTGTCGCGGGCTACTTCCACGTTGGGGGTGAAGCTCCAGTGCATTCCGCTGGCACGCATCTCTATGGCTGTCTCGCGCGACATGCGTTCTATCAGTGCAGGGTCGAAAGTGGAGGCTTGCCCGATGGGGGTCGGATAAATGGTGGAGCCGCAGTACAGTCCGTTGCCATGTATGGCGTCGATGCCAATCAGGAGAGGGATTTTCAGGCGACTTTGCTGTGCCAGTGATTGCAGGTAGTTGGCTTCTTCGGCTTTTACGACGTGCAGGAAGGAGCCTATCATGCCTTTCTTCGTCATTTCTTCTACATCCGAGGAGTGGAGGCCGGGATAGAACCCTTGGGCATGGCTATGTTTCAGGTCTTCTGCCGACATGTTCTTTTCGGCAGTCTTCATGTGTTCGAGCCCTACGTATTGGCACATCTGGGCTACTTTTTCCTCCAGGGTCATTTGCGACATAAGGTTGGAAACGCGTTCTGCTATGGGTAGATTGGGGTCGGTATAGTTCTTCCGCTCGCTTTGGCAGGAAGCTGTCGCGATGCCTAGTGTACAATATATTCCCATTGTTATCAGTGTATTACGCATACGTTGAAGAGTTTTTTATTTGGTTAGTAGATTGAGTACTTCCTGGTCGGTCACTTCTCCTTTGCTGTTGCAGAAACCGAAGCCGGCTTTGTATTCCCAGTAGGAGTAGGCGATGTTGTGTTCGCGGAAGATGGCGATGAGGTCCTGTAGCCAGTTAATCTTGTCTGCGCGGGGTGTCTTATTGTAGCAGCCGAACTCTCCGCAGTGCAGTTGTAGCCCGTATTTATGGGCTTGATCCATCGCTTTCTTTACCAATGTCTCGAGGACGGCTTTGTTGTAAGTGCCCATATAGGGGTCTACCGTTTCTTTTTCTTTCTCCGATAGTTGGTCGTAATCTTCCTTTGTGATGAGCTCGCCCGGGTAGTGGATGGCTATGTCCAAGTCCTTCATATCCGTCCATTCGGCTTTATAATGGGTAAAGAGATGGGGATTGTAGAAGTGGAAGCTTAAGATAATATTCGGGTCGTTGGCAGGGACGGTGAGTTCGTCGAAAGTGCCCACTCCTTGCCATTTGTTGGAGCCGATGATAAGTTTCCGTTCCGGTTCCGTCAGGCGGAGTTCTCTTATCAGTTGGGCGGATAGTGAGTTCCATTGTGAGGCATAAGGGGCTACGGGTTCGTTGAGAAGTTCGTAGGCAACCCATTCGTTCGGATAGTCTTTCAGTTCGCCTGCCAGTGTTTTCCATAAGTCGAAGTAGCGGTATTGTGCTTCTTTATCTTTCCAGAGCAGCGGTGTGTTGTCTGTTTCAATCACGATTTGCGAGTTGTCTCCCTCGTTGCTGATGGAGAAGAAGATGTCGTCTACGTACATCTCGGCAGGCCCGTTGTCGGGGCGGAGCACCAGTCTCTTATAATTGCCGTTCATCTTGTCCAGGGGGATGGAAACCATCTCCCATTGATTGGGTGTGAGGGTAGCATATCCGGTGTAGGCAGACACCCCGTTTTCATCTTGCAGTTCGATAGTCATTGTGCTGGCGATGTTCTTGCGCACTTTCATGCGCAGGTATTTGAACTGGGCGTCGCCCATGCCGAGAGGCAGTGCTATGTCTTTGGCGCCTGCCATCCATTCGGTGTTGGATATCTTGTGTAGGCGGAGCACCTTCGCGCTAGGGTTGATGTTGTCAATTTGGGGGTTGTCTACCACTTCGGCGGTAAGTTCGTTTCCGTTGTAGGAGAACCATCCGGAAGTGCCTCCGTCTTCAAACGTGTCTTTGAAGCTTTGGATGGTGGTGGTCGTGTTGCCTCCTGCGTTGAAGTAATGCGACCGCAGAATGTGCAAGTCCACAATCACCCGCATGTTTGCCTCCCGACACCACTTGATGGCGTTGTGTAACAGTTCGAATGCTTCGGGAATCTTTTGCCCGTCTTCGCTGAAGAGTTGTTCTTCGTCTACCGGCAGGCGGATGTGGTCGAAGCCGAAGCCGGCGAGTTGGTCTACTTCCGCTTGGGTGAAATACTTTCTTCGTTCTTCGCCCCGGGCTTCGCTTTGCGAGAGCCAGTTGCTGATGTTGACTCCCCGGTTTATTTCAAAGGGAATGTAAGTCTGCGGTTTTTCGCCGTTGCCGGACTGGGTTTCTTCTTTTTCAGAGCAGGCGGCCACGAGGCAGGGGAATAAAAATGCAAGATATATCAATATTCTTTTCATGTTGCGTCTTTGTTTTAGTTATTATTACTTTGTTTGGATGTCTCGAGCCACGCATGGCGATGTAAAAAATGCCTCTACAATAGCTTGTGGGCAGGGTATTCACATTTCATGCGATGGCTGTTAATAAACGGTTTGTCAGGTGTTAACAGTTGAGTTGTCAGGTATTAACATCCTGCGTGACAGGTATTAACACCTGAGAAATCAACTATTAATAGCTGAGAAGCCACTTTATAACAGTTGTTGTTCACTCCATCGGGGGTGTCACTTTGAGGATTGCTTCGCGGCTGGTTTCACGGGTGGGAGTGCGCACAATCAGTTTCAGGTTGAACGTGCCTTCCACCGAGGGAACATATTCCAGACCTACACCCCGGTGTATTTCTCTTCCGTCCAGATACCAGATGCCTTCGCAGAATTCGGCGGGAGTATATTGCAGATCGATAACCAGGGACTTGTTCAGGGGAGTTTCGAAGATGCCCAGTGTGCCGTCGTCTTGCTTGTCGGGCCAGCGTCCCAGGATACGTGGATATTCGTCGGTGGTGAGTGCCGGAGTGTCTATGTCATCGCTGCAACCGTTGAAGCTGAAAAGCGAGATGAGCAGGGTGCATATAAATATTATTCTTTTCATACTGTTTTCTTTTTAATAGATGATGAACAATTTGGTTTATTTATCCCACCATACGGGTGAGTTCCAGTCGTCTTTGCCTCCCATGGCGCTGATGGCGGATTGGTAGCCCTCGGGGTTATAAGAGCTTTCGAACAGGGGGTAGCAGAGGCGCAGCGGCGTGGTCTGCGAGTCGATGGTGATGGCGCCGTATTCGGAAGAAGGGCGGAGCAGGGGAATATCCGTTCTTCTCCAGTTGGCATATCCTTCGGGAGCGTTGTTGAAGTGCAGAATCCACAATTGGGTGTTGATGGCGGTAAGTTGTTCGTTTAGTCCGCTTGCCGGAAACGGGTTTGCTTGCAGGTAGGTGTCGATTGCCGGTTCGTCGAACTTGTCGGCGCCAAACTTCTCCAGGAAGTGGATGGC
Organism: Bacteroides ovatus; assembly: GCA_030844565.1. Classification (GTDB taxonomy): domain Bacteria; phylum Bacteroidota; class Bacteroidia; order Bacteroidales; family Bacteroidaceae; genus Bacteroides; species Bacteroides ovatus_A. The sequence continues at coordinate 126,616 of JAUUNK010000001.1, read as the reverse complement.
GGCGCGGACGCCATTGCCGTAGTGTGTGGCGGCGTCTTCACCGGTGGCAACTTCTCCTGCCCAGCGCGCTTTGGCTTCTGCCATCAGCAATTCCACTTCGGCGTAAGACATGACGACTCCCGGCACGTTTCCTTTCAGGAAGATATTGTTTATTTGCGGGCGGGTGGCTTTCATTTCATATTCTCCTGTGAGCTTGCTTTGGTAGCCGTTGGGCCATTTGTCATACCAGAAGTAACCCGGGTCGCAAGGCTGAAACTTGTCCGGCGCCATTTCGCGCATCTCGTCTGTGATGTCGATGCGTCCGAAGGGATTGTTGGCGGAGCTCTCGTTGTAGCAGCGGGAGATGACGAAGAGGCGCGGGTCCGAGGTCGTGTCCATCTGCTTCCAGAAGGTGCTGCATATATAAGCCGTCGGGTATGCTTCGCGTCCTCTCCACATCTGGGCAAGGCCGTTTCTGCGAAATTCATCGGCGCCCCAGTCGAACATATCGTTGTAGGCAATCAGGGCATCGTCGGCAGCCGACTGCAATACGCCTGCTTCGTGGCGGAGCGCTTTGAGGGCTTCTTGCTTGGCGAGTTCCGGTTCCACATTGACGATGCGCAGGGCATAGCGCAGGTGGAGGGAGTTGGCGAAGCGTTTCCACTTGGCTATGTCGCCCTGGTAGATGATGTCTCCGGTCACTTTGTCTCCGTCGGGGTCGAGCGCGTCCACTGCTTCGGTGAGTTCTTTGAGGAAGTCTTTGTATATGAGTTCCTGCTTATCGTAGGCGGGCTTCACGTTTCCGGTGATAAATCCCTTTCCGGCGTCGAAGTAGGGGCAGTCTCCATACATGTCCGTCAGGATGGAGAAGAGATAGACGCGGTAGATGCGTGCCACGGAGTGAATGTTGACTGCCCGTTCTTCATCCTGGGTTTTGTCCAATATGTCTACTATGTTTTTGATGAGTGCCGGATACATCATGTTCCATGTGTTCCCCATTTCGGCATCGTTCTTGCGGTATTGCCCGCCGTAGTTGGTGGCGTTCCAGTCGCCTTGCATGTATTGGGCGAAGGCGGCGAGGTAGAAAGGATAAGGCTGGCACATTTGCCAGTGTCCCCAGGTCTGTAGCTGAATCATGGATAGCTGGTGGTTGGGGTTGGTAGACGATGATTTGGAAGGGTCTGTGTTCAGTTCCTCGAAGTCGGTGCATGCTCCCAGCAGGAGTCCGCAGAGGCAGAGCATGCCGAAGGTGATGTTATAGATTGTTTTCATGATTGCTTGTTGTTAGAATTTTACGTTGACATTAAAGCCATAGCTTCTTCGCGAAGGCAGTGAGCCGTATTCGAGTCCCATGCCCGAGCCGTTGTTATAGTTTGAGTCGGGGTCGATGTTGGGCACGTTCTTATAGATGATGAACGGGTTGCGTGCCACGAAGGATACGGATATGTCGTCGAAGATGCTGCGTATCCACTTCTTAGGCAGGCGGTAGGCGAGGGTGATTTCGCGCACTTTCACGTAAGAGTTGTCGTAGATGAACGGCAGCGGTGTCTGGTCGGCTATGTGTGCCCAATACTTTTCCGGGTCTACGTATTTGGTGTTCTTCACGAAGGTTCCGTCTTCCTGTTCCACTACTCCGTCTACAAGATAGCCGCCGGTAGGTATCCAGTTCTTTTCGGTGGCTCTTGCCTGGAGGCGTTTTTCTTCCGATTCATACCAGGCGTCGCGTCCTGTGAGGGTGGCTTTGTCTTTGCCTGTCAGGTAAGAAGAGCGGGAAGACATGGAGTAGACGTCGGCGCCCACTTTGATGTCGAAGATGGCAGACAGTGAGATGTCCCGGTATGTCAGGTTAGTTGTGAGGCCACCTGTCCATTTCCAGGTGGCGTTGCCCAGTACTCTGAGGTCTTCCGTCACTTTGGGCAGTCCGGTGTTGGCGTCTACGATAATCTGCCCGGCGTCGTTTCTCAAGAAGTCTTTTCCCAGGATGGAGCCGTAGTTTTCTCCTTCCACGGCTGCCACTTTCACGTTAATCCAGCGGGCAGACTCCAACTCGAACTCTTTGATGCCCGAGGCGAGTCTTTTCACTTTGTTGCTGTTCTTGGAGAAGTTCACGTTTACGTCCCACGAGAAATCTTTGGTCTGTATGGGGCGGGTGTTCAATGCTATTTCCACTCCTTTATTTTCTATCTCGCCCGCATTAATCAGCATGGCGTTGTATCCGGAGGCGCCGGTGGTGTTGAGCCTCATGATTTGGTTCTTGCTGCTTTGTGTGTAGTAAGTAAAGTCCAGCCCGATGCGGTTCTTGAGGAACTTCAGCTCGAATCCTACCTCGGCGGAGTTGGTTTTGGTGGGTTTCAGGTCCTTGTTGGGGATGGTGGTGTTGGCAATCTGCGAGAGGGCGTAGCCGGCGTAACTCTTGGAAGAGAGTTCATACGAGAGTCCCAGTTGGTAGGGGTCGGTGTCGCTGCCCACTTGTGCCCACGATACCCTGATTTTACCGTAAGGCAGAATCGAAGGGTTGATTTTGAAGAACTCCGAGAAGAGGAAGCTGCCCGATACGGAGGGATAGAGGTAAGTGTTGTTTCCCGAAGGCAACGTGGAGGAATGGTCGCCGCGCAGCGTGGCATCCAGGTAGGCGAAGTTACCGTAAGCCAGGTTCACGGAGCCATACAGTGAGTTAATCTGTTTGCGGTAGCTTCCCTCTTTGAGCTCTTTGTTGGCGAAGCTTTGCAGGGCAATCACGTCGCGCATCAGCATCTCTTTGGCGGTGACAATCTGTGTCTTGTTGTTCACCTTATATATATTGCCGCCGAGGGTGAAGCCGTAATCGAATTTCTTGTAGCTGTTGTTGTAGATGGCCAGGGCTTCTACGTTGTACATCTTGTTCTTGAAGTCGCTGATTTGCAGTTGCCCCAGTTCGAAGCCGGGAGAAGAGGGAGCTGCATAGTCCTGGAAGTTGAAGAAACTGATGTCTGCTCCGCCGGTCACTTGCAGTTTCAGGTGGGAGTTGACGTTGTAGCGTACGAGCGCTGAGCCCATAAACTTGTCTTTGCCCGATTCATTCGTCATTTCGTTGAGAATCCAGTAGGGGTTGACGTTCCACACGTCGCGTCCGTTCCAGTCGTAATAGTTGCCGTCGGCGTCTTTGTAGTTGTCGCGCAGCCACTTCTGGTCGTAGGTGGTTGCCAGGGACATGAGGTTGCGGGCGGGGTTGGCACGATGGTCTGCCAGTGCAGGGCGGTTCTTTACGTCTTCGCGGGTGTAGGTCACTTTGAAGTCGAGGTCCACTTTCTTGTTGATGGTGGTGTTGGCGCGCAGGTTCAGCGTGTTGCGGCTCATCTTCGTGTTGGGAAGGATGTCTTTGTTGCGCATGTCCGTATAAGTGGCGCGGATGCCTGTGTCGTCTTTCACGGTGCTCACTACGATGGTGTTAGTGGTAGTCATGCCTGTGCGGAAGAATCCGTCGATGTTGTCGGGGACGATGACGTAGGGGCGGGTTATTCCGTCGAAGTAGGTCATGTGCAAGCCCCGGTCTACTTTCGGTCCCCAGTTCTTGTTGGACGAGTATTGGTCGTCGGAGCCGTTGATGCGTCCTCCGGTTCCCTGTCCGTAGATGTACTGCACGTCGTCCCATTTCGTCAGTTGCTTCTCGAAGGTGGTGGTGCTGTTCAGTTCTACCGAGAATTTCTTCTTAGTGTTTGCTTTCTTGGTAGTGATAAGGATGACGCCGTGGGAAGCGCGGCTACCGTATAAGGCGGAGGCTGCGGGACCTTTCAATACCGACATGCTTTCAATGTCGTCCGGGTTGATGCTCGAGATGCCGTCTCCAAGGTCGTAGCCGCCGTAGGTCCCGGCGCTGCCGTAGTTGGTGTTGTCCAGGGGTACTCCGTCCACAACATATAGCGGCTGGTTGTTTCCCGTCATTTCCGTGCTGCCGCGAACGATGACTCTGGATGAGCCGGAAGGTCCTCCGGCAGTCTGGCTGATAACCAAGCCGGGTATCTTTCCTGCCAGGGAGTTGATGAGGTTGGTTTCTTTCGCTTTGGCGAGTTCTTCGCCTTTTACTTCGCCGAGCGCATAACCGAGTGCTTTCCGCTCGCGCTTGATGCCTAGTGCCGTCACCACTACTTCGTCAATAATCTTGCTATCCTCCTTGAGGATGATTTTAAGATTGGATTGCCCTTTCACTTGTATCTCTTCCGGGCGATAGCCTACATAGCTTATTATTAATGTAGCATTGCGGGAAGCGTCGATACTGAAATGTCCGTTGAAGTCGGTGATTACTCCTTGTGTAGTGCCTTTTACGGCAATACTGGCGCCGATGAGGGGTTCGCCTTGTTCGTCTGTCACTGTTCCTTTAACTTTGGAAGCTTGTTGTGCTGTCTGATGATGGGTCACTGCGTCTCCTGCATATCCGTATATAGGTACGAATAGCAATAGCCAGAGAAATAGGGTTAACTGTTTTTTCATGTCACTTATGTATATTAGATTATTGATTGACACCGCAAATATAGGGCGCAACCCCTTCACGCAGGGTTCGAAAGCTATCGGAATGGGTTTGAAAGCTATCGGATTTGCTGTTTTCTGCCCGCGTTCCTTATAATTTTCTCTTGATTTTACTTGGTATTTCCCGCATACATGTATCTTTGCGGGCAGGACTAATCCGATAGTGCTGAGAATCCATGAGACACACCTTGTACCTTTGTTTGCTTTCTATCTTCTTGTTATCTGCTCTGCCTGTTTTCTCCCAATCGAAGAAGTCGGTGGATAGCCGCTCGTTTACTTACCAATATCTCACCACTAAAGAAGGCTTAAGCAACCAACGCGTGTTTTCCATCCTCGAAGACCGGAGAGGATTTATCTGGATTTCCACTAAATCGGGGGTGGATTGCTTCGATGGGCGCAGTGTGAAAAGTTACAGTCTCTTTGGAGAAGATATTGTAGTGGACGGCGCCGGGCGGATAATCTATCTCACCGCAGATTCCCACGGGGCGCTTTGGGCATATACCAATGCCGGCAAAATATTCAAGTATGATTCTCTGGCGGATACTTTCGTCCTTGCTATGGACGTGGCGGAGTTGACGGAAGAGGACACATCCCTCAATTATTTGTTTATCGACTCCTCCGACCGGTTTTGGTTCGGGCTGAAGAATGGCTTGTTCATGTATAATGCCACCGTGGGCGTGTGCAGTGTATTAAAATATAAGTGCATCAACTCTTTGTTCTATTCTCCCACCGAAGAGAAGCTGTACATTGCTTCTACCGAAGGGCTTTACGAATATGATTGCCGGGAAGAAGCCGGAGCCCGTCCCCTGCTGCCGGGGCTGAATGTACAATCTTCTTTCTACGACCCGGCGACTTCCTACCTTTGGATAGGCACTTTCAGCGAAGGAATTAAAGTGCAAGACGTGCGCACAAAGAACTTTATATCTGCCGAAGCACTCACCCGCCTGCCCCGTCTGCCTTACCGTTCTATCATAGCTTATGACGAACACACCTTGTTGCTGGGCACAGACGGCGCAGGCGTCTACGCCGTGGCGGGAGATGCCGCCGACTCGTGGATATTCCTCAATGCCAACCAGGAAGAAGAAGGAAAGCTGAGAGGAAACGGCATCTATACTCTTTGCAAAGACAGCTCTTCCAACCTCTGGATAGGAAGTTATACAGGAGGCGTTGCCTGCGCCAACCCCAAGAAGTATTTCTTTGAACTGACCCAACACGAATATAAGAATCCCCAATCATTGACGGACAACCACGTGAACGCCATCCTCGAGGATGACGACGGAGATGTGTGGTATGCCACAAATCAGGGTATCAGCGTGCATTTTCAGAAAGAAGGGCTTTGGAAACATTTCCTCAAAGAAAACGTGTTCCTGGCACTTTGCAACGATGGCAACGGCAATGTGTGGGCAGGCGGTTATGGCACGGGGGTGTATTGCCTCCATAAGCGGAGCGGCATCCGCAAACATCTTACCGCCGGGCAGCCGGGCACACTCACCACCAACTACATCTACTCCATCGTGAGGGATGGGGACGGGGACATGTGGCTGGGAGGCATGTATGGCGAGCTTCTGAGGTACATCCCTCCGAAAGCAGGAAAGGAAGAAAGCTTTGTTCCCTACGGTATCATGCTTATCAATTCAATTACCTGCGTGAACAAAGACACCCTGGCAATAGCTACCGCCAACGGCTTCTACCTGCTCAACAAGCGTACAGGGATATTCAGGCAATACTTCTCTTCCCCTTCCGCCGCCGGCACGCGGAGCAACAGCTTCATTTACTCCATGTATTTCCCTACTGCCGATAAGGTGTGGTTTGGCACAGACGGAGGCGGCATCAATCTATTCGACTTGAACACCGGGCAAGCTGTCACATACTCTACTGCCGACGGGCTACCTTCCAATTATATATATAGTATTATGCCCGACAGGGAAGGACATCTCTGGCTGAGCACCGACAAAGGGCTTGCCTATATCACGCTTTCCCCTTCGCCCGCAATTACTAACATCGGCTTTCTGGACGGGCTGGCGAATGAGTTCAACTTCATGTCTTATACCCGGTTGAGAAACGGAGACTTTGTGTATGGAAGCACTAACGGCGCCGTACGCTTTAATCCGGGAAACTTTACCCGGCAATTCTATAAGGCTCCCTTGGTATTTACCTCATTCGAAGTTCCTCAAACGTCGCGCGAGCGGACACAAGAGAAGAGGATTCTCTTCAACCGTACACTGAACGAAGGAAAGACTATCCGGCTGAAATACAATGAGAACTCTTTCCTCGTCTCTTTTATCTCCGTCTCTTACCAATATCAGCAGGACATCCGGTATCGTTATCTCCTGGAAGGCTTCGACCCGGGGTGGAGCCGCCCTACCAATGAGCTGAATGTGCGCTACACTAATATCCCGCCGGGAGACTACACTTTCCGAGTGGAAAGCATGAGCGAGAACGGAAGGCAGCAACTGGACCAACGCTCTATCCGCATACACATAGCCCAACCCTACTGGAATACGGCTTTTGCCTGGGTGATATACATTAGCCTGCTGGCAGGTATCATCTATTTCGTGTGGCGCTTTTTTGCCAACAAGATGGAGAAGAAGCATTTCTCGGAGAAGATTCAGTTCTTTATAAATACCGCACACGACATCCGCACGCCGGTGACGCTCATCATGGCGCCTTTGAACGACCTGAACAAGGAGGAGGGATTGTCGGAAGAAGGTAAACACTTCCTGCACATAGCCCGCAAGAATACCGAGAAGCTCCACAACCTCATTACCCAGCTTCTTGATTTCCAGAAGATAGATACTGCCTATGCAGCCCTCCAAGTAGCGGAATATGATTTGAAAACGTATTTGGAAGAAAAGATACTGAGCTTCGGTGCGCTTTGCGAAAGTAAGCGGATACGGATGCAGTTGGTGATGCCCCCGGTTCCTGTCTCCCTCTGGATGGACAGGGACAAGGCGGATAAGATATTTGATAATCTTTTCTCGAATGCAGTGAAGTACACTTCTGCCGGAGGAGAGATTACCGTCAATGTGGAGCAGAAAGAAAAGAAGATAGAGATAGAAGTGAGAGACAACGGGATAGGCATCCCGCGCAAGGCACAGCGGTATATCTTCTCCAACTTCTATCGTGCCGAGAATGCGGTTAACTCCAAAGAGACCGGTAGCGGCATCGGCTTATTGCTCACCCGCCGCCTGATGAAGCTGCATAAAGGGCACATCTCTTTCCATAGCGTAGAAGGAAAAGGGTCGTCATTCACGCTTACCTTTAGGAAAGGCAACCGGCATCTGGCTAAATACATTGTTTCCCCTGAAAGGGCTGTATCCGTCCCGCCCCGGAAAGAAGAAGTGGCAGCGGCAATCCAACCCTCCGACTGGTTTCAAGCGGAAGAGAACCTGCCAACGGATAGCTCCCGCGAACGCATCATGGTGGTAGAAGACAATGATGAACTGCGTTTCTATCTGAGAAAGACCTTTGAGCACACGTATACGGTTGCCGATAAACCCGATGGAGAGTCGGCACTCGAATATCTGAAAGAGAACTCCGTAGAACTCATTATCTCCGACGTGATGATGCCCGGCATTCAGGGAGACGAATTGTGCCGCAGAGTTAAGTCGGACTTTGCCACTTCTCACATACCTGTGCTCTTGTTGACCGCCAAGAGCGAAAAAGATGCTATCCTCGAAGGGTTGGAAAGCGGAGCGGACGATTACCTGACCAAGCCCTTCGATACGGAAATCTTAAAGACCAAAGTGAAAGGCGTGTTGCAAAACCGTAGGATGGTGCGCGAGTATTTCTTATCCCGTTCTCTCGGCGGCGCCTCCCTGTCACCAGGTGCTGACGAACAAAAGGAAAACGAAGAATGTATTCACTTCCTCTCTCCTCTGGACAAGGAATTCCTGGAACATTGTACAAGCCTGGTTATCGAAAATCTCCCTAATCCGGACTTCACCATCAACCAGCTCTGCCGGGAACTTGCCCTAAGCCGGACACTCTTTTATGAAAAGCTGAAAGCCTTGACCGGGCAAGCTCCCAACGAATTCATTAAATTGATACGTATGAAGGAAGCCGCCAACTTTTTGAGGCAGCAAATGCCCGTGCAAGAGGTCGCTTTGAAGGTGGGCTTTCCGGATGCTAAATATTTCAGCACCGCATTTAAGAAACTTTATGGAGTCTCCCCCAGTAAATTCGTATAACTAGTATCTCGTTTCTGTTAAAATGCTGAAAGGGCTCTTTTCCCATCAACATGCTTCAGAATAAATTCTAGAGCCGTCTTTTACCTCCCTGTACTATTTGTATCCTCTCTTTGCTCTACGTTTTCTATGCGGGAAGAGCTGGCTACTGCTGGCTTTAGTCTTCATCTGTAGTTGCAGTGATGAGGATATTGCGAAACATCCGGGCATTCCGGAGGGTCTACCTTTTATCACCTTCCTGAAATTCCGCGCTTCCTACGGTGTTGTAGGAAACGACCGTCTCGACAAGGATATTCGTTTCCCCTTCCTTTCCACCATGACCGAAGGTAACGGAGCCGGCATCTGGGACAGCGACAAGAACATAGCCGAAAGCCAGGAAGCCTCCCAGAACCTGCGTTGGGAGAAAACCAAGAAGTTTGACATCGGTATCGACGGGCAGTTGTTCAACGGCAGCGTGGACTTCACAGTGGATTTCTTTAACGAATGCCGCACAGGTATCTTCCAGCAACGCGCCAGCATCCCCGACGAGATGGGCAGCAAAGAAAGCCTGCGCGAAGCCATCAAGCTGGAGCGTAAGATAAAGTTTGCCCTCGAAGCCCCTCGCTACCACGACTTGCGCCGCTGGAGAGATGCCGCCACTGCCTATAACGCCAAGATTATAGGTTGGAACACCAAGGCACGCTCCAACAATCGCGCCGGATTCTATACCCGCACGATATGAGATTCGGAAAAATTCGTATGCAGGATATTACAACTACATCGGCGTCAACGGCAACGGACAAGCTTTCAGCCTCGTGCGCAACGCGGTGGCGGTGGATAAGAACACCATCCGCATCTACCATGCGGGAGACTAAAGAAGATGGAAAGAGGGGGGATAGCTTCCGGCAAATTGGCTATAGCTACCCGGGAGATCGAGTATAGCACTCTTTCACTTGGACTATAGCCTGCCGGGAGATAGCCTGCAAAGGATTAAATGCAAAACACCCGGATGTTTTGCTAAACAACACCCCCATGTTCTCAATAAAAACACCCGGATGTTTTGTACTAAAACATCCGGGTGTTTTTATATTGGGGATTAAGCGAGTATTCGCAAGGTATTCATATCCTGTGCTTTAGGTATAGGGACTCTAAACGTCGGCTTGGTTTGTCCTGCGGTGTATTTATGGATGGAGCAATTGATAAATCTTGTTGCTCACGTCGCTATTCTCCTGTACTCCGCTGAAGAGCCTCGATTGCGGACCGTAGGCGAAGAGCGGGACCATAATCGGCGTGTGCCCTTTGGAGACAAACACGGCTTTCATCTTTCCTTCTTTTATATTGCCGTCGCGCAGGGCTAAGGCGCCTGTCTCGTGGTCGGCAGAGATAATGACGAGGGTGTTCCCGTCTTTCTCTGCGAAGCGGATGGCTGCTTCCACTGCTTTGTCGAAGTCGAGCACTTCGCGCACCACTGCCTGGTAGTCGTTGCTATGTGCGCTTTTGTCTATGCGGGCGCCTTCTACCATCAAGAAGAATCCCTTGCGGCTACGTGCCGATAGATAGTCGATGGCGAGTTGGGTGGTGGAGGGGAGGAAGTCGCCGCGGTTCTCATTCACCGAGGCTGTTTTGCTTTTGGCGGGCAGATAGCCCAGTTTCTTTGACTTCTTGATGAGTTTGGCGTCCGGTTCGTCGAGGATGGTAAATTCCTTTTTGATGGCGTTTTGTACGTCTGTCGGTTGTTTTTCGAAGAGCTCGTGGCTTCCGGCGGAGAAGAAGGTGAGTTTGCTTCCTGCCAGGTCAGCCCATATTTCTTTAGACATTCCCCGCTCGGGTTGGTGGGCAAAGAAGGCGGCGGGGGTGGCTCCATCCAGGTTGTCGGTGGTGACGATGCCCGAGATGTATCCGTCTTCCGCCAGCTTCTCGGGCAGGTTGGGGATAATGTGGTTGTCGGCGTCCATTCCCAACGCTCCGTTTTTGGTCTTTTTGCCGGTGGAGTAGGCAGTGCCCGATGCGGCGGAGTCGGTGGTAAACTTATTGGCTGATTGTGTCCTTACGAATCCGCAGGTTTTCAGGTTAGTGAGGGTGAGTTCGCCCCGGTTGGCATACATGCCCGAGCAGATATGGGCCAGTCCCATGCCGTTTCCTATCAGGAGGATGATGTTCTTCACCGGTTTGTCGGTGGCGTCCACTTTGAAGGAAGGGACATACGCGCTTTGGGGGGTCTCGTTGGTGAATTCTCCCTTCACTGGTTCCTGGGCTTGGAGCTGGTAGCAGAAGAAGAGGGAGAGGATAAAGAAATAGGTCTTACATTTTACGTTCATGGTTGAGGATATTTAAATTGGTACTTTCTCTTTATTTATTCGTTCATCTCGAAAGAAGGGGGGACACTGCCCGTTGCCCACTGCTTGTTGGGGGTATCTCCCATGACAAATTCCAGCTTTCCTCCCTTGAGGAGTTCTTTGTGTTCGAACCAGGATTGATTCCATTCTTTGCCGTTTAGCTTTGCCGATTGGATGTATTTGCGGGTGGGCGAGTAGTTGTGAGCTATGATTTCGAATTGCTTGTTGTCCTTCAACCAGATGACCGCCCGCTCGAAGGTGGGGCTGCCAATAGCATACACGGGCAGTCCCGGAGTGACAGGATAAAAGCCCAGCATGGAGAATACCACGAAAGCCGACATGCCGCCGCCGTCTTCGTCGCCCGGCAGACCCATCAGGTCGTTTCTGAACCATTCGTTGAGCAGCGTTCTCACGCGCTTCTGTGTTCTCCACGGTTCTCCTATGTAGTTGTAGAGGTAGGGGATGTGCATGCTCGGTTCGTTTGCCATGGAGAATTGGCCCACGTTGCCCGTATGGTCGGGCAGTTGGGCGTAGAAGGCATATTTGCCTCTGCCGAGCGGAGTGTTATACATTGTTTCCAGATTCTTGCGGAACTCTTCTTTGCCTCCCATCAGTTCCACCAGGTCGGCTATGTTGTGGGGGACGTCCCATCGGTATATCCAGCCGTTGTTCTCGCCGTAGGCTTCGCGGGCGCCCAGTCCTCCGGAGTTGATGTAGTCGAAAGGTTCTATAAACTTGCCTTTGCTGTCTTTGGGATGGAAGAAGCGGGTGTCGGGGTTGAAGAGGTTGCGGTAGTTCTTGCTTCCTTTCAGGAAGTAGTTGTAGTCGTCTGTGTAGCCGAGTTGCTTGGCTATCTGTGCCAGGCACCATTCGTCGTAGGAAGTTCCTAGAGTGACGGCTACCGGCTGCCGTTTCTCAAAAGAATGCACCTCGCCGGCTGTTTCTTGCTCTCCGGGCGAGAGGGCAGGGAAGTAGCCGTGGTCCCAATAGAAGCGGGTTACCTCTCCTCCGGGCACGCTCGACCAGGGAGCCAGTGTCTTTTCTGTGATGCCCAGCTTGCAGGCTTCGTAGGCGGCTGCCAGGTCGAAGTTGCGGATACCTTTTATATAAGCGTCGATGACCGTAGCCACGCCATGGTTGGAGTTCATGCGGCGGCTGTCTCCGGTGACTTCCGGGAAGGTGGGCATCCAGTTGTGGTCCATCTGCTGTGCCATGCGGACGAACGACTGAATCATGTCGGCTTCCTTCTCCGGTTCGAGGATGACGCGTAGCGGGTGGACAGCCCGGTAGGTATCCCAAATCCAGTCGTCGGTGTAGAAGGGCACGGAGTCCTCGTGCACGCGGTTGTCGAAGGCACTGTAGTAGCGACCGTCTTCCGTGAGGCAAATCATGCGTTCATAGGTGCGGTAGAGCGAGGTGTAGAAGATAGTCTTTGCGTTTTCGTCCAGACCTTCCACTTTTATCTTGCCGAGGGTCTCGTTCCAGATGTCGCGGGCAATGCGGGCTTGCTTATCCACGTCGTAGTCTTTAATCTCTCTTTGCAGGTTTGCCTTTGCCTGGGCTTCGTTTATGAAAGAGATGCCATACCTCACCTTGACGGTTTGTACATCGTCCGGGAAGAGGAAGGCGATGCCTACGTTCTCTCCTGTCACGTCGGTGAGCTGCGGGCTCACTCCTTGTTGGCTGACCGCCATGGTCTTCTCCGGCAGCGCCGAGGTCTCCATGTAGACGTAGACTTTGGTCTGTGAGTCTACATTCTGGTAGCCGGAGATGGTGTTCTCTGTAGTTTTCAGCTCGCCGTGGGTGGTGCTCAGTATCAGGTAAGGCGCGTCGCTCTTGTGGAAGGTCAGTTCGTAAATACCCGCCTGATGGCTGGGGGCGAAGCGGGTGGATACTTCTTCTTCCTCGAAATAAGAAGTATAAGAATAGGGCTTGATAACTTCGTTGTCATACGTATAATAATAGACTGGTCGCAGCCCCGCCTCTTCGCCCTGATAGAAGGAGAGGTTGAATGCCGACCTTCCCCGGTGGGAGGTGACGATGACGGGCAACCCTTTTATCTTGTCCGAAGTGTAGTCTTCCCTTTCGGGATAGATGCGCAGCATGCTGTTGGGAAGATGGACGGTGGGATAAGTAGGCACTAGCAAGTGGCTGATGTTGCCCATGTAGGGATTGACGTAATCGACAGGAGTTAAAGCGTCCCCCTTCCGGTTGCAACCGCTCACGATGAAAAGGATTACTAGCAGTGATGGTATGAGTTTTCTCTTGTGCATAACACTAAACTTTTAAGTGGTTTGATGATTTTTAGTTCGATTCGGTGTTTTCGCTTGTAAATGTAGGACAAAGGGATTAATGAAACATTAATGTAAGCTTAAAATTCATTCTTACCGAATATTTTTTTTCCTTGTGGCATTATTAAGAGAATATTAATCTAATATTAAGCGCCCTCTTCTATCTTTGATTCATCTTTTGAAAGACCCCACGCAAGATGAATGATAATCGGATACTATATATTCTTTAATTTAATAGCTAACATTATGAAAAACTACTTCCTAGTCTTATTCTTCTTAGTAATAAGCGTCTCGGGATATGCGCAAGGCAAGCGCCTATCGGGTAAAGTGACAGATGCTGCGGACGGCACTCCCATTATCGGAGCCACGGTGGTGGCAGTGGAACCGGATGGTAAGACAAATACCTCGTCAGTGGGTACGATTACTGATATAAACGGTGCATTCACCCTCCATGTCCCTGAGGGCTGCCGCGAACTGAGGTTCTCGTATGTGGGCATGGAGACAAAAACAGTGAAGATTGCAGGACTCAGCCATGTGAATGTCTCTTTGGCAAGCACCGCCAAAGCGCTGGACGAAGTGGTGGTGACAGCCCTCGGAGTGACGCGCGAGGCGAAGAGCCTCAACTACTCCCGCCAGAGCGTGGATGCCGAAGCCTTATCCGAAAACAGAAGCGGCAACCTGATAACCTCTCTCTCGGGCAAGGTGGCAGGCGTCACCATCACTCCTCCGGGAACCAGCAACGGCAGCGCGCGTATCGTCATCCGCGGGACCAGCTCGCTGACGGAGAACTCCCAACCCGTCTTCGTGATAGACGGTATGATTATCGAAAATGAGCCGGGAGATGGAAGCGTGACGGTGGACGGCGGCACAGGTTCCACCGACCTCGGCAATCCCGTAGCGGATATTAACCCTGATGATATTGAAAGCATCGAAATCCTGAAAGGACCCAATGCAGCAGCGCTCTACGGTTCGCGGGCGGCGCAAGGAGTGGTCTTGGTCACCACCAAGCGTTCCGCCACCTTCGAGAAGGCGAAGATTTCTTATAGTGGCAACTTCCAGTTCGAAAAGGTTAACCAGTTCCTCGAGTATCAGAACGGATGGGGAACAGGCGAGAACTCTTACCTGCTGGACCATAAACTGACCCTAAAACCCAACGGCAACCGCCTGCCCACGGACCTGCCCGACTTCAGCGGCTACAACGCTTCGGCAGGAGCCAAGTTGCGTAGCTGGGGGGCGCCTCTCTGGGACCAGGTTATCTACGGGCACGACGGGGAACTGACTACCCACTCTTCGCATCCCGACAATGTGAAAGACTTCTACGAAGTCGCCCACCGCTACACCCACACGCTGTCGGTGGAAGGCGGCTCGAAGAAGAATAACTACCGCGTGTCTTATACGCGAAGCACAGGCAACAGCGTGGTGCACGGCATTAACGAAAGCTACAAAGACATCTTTAACGTCCGCCTGATGAACACGCTCACCAAGTGGATGACGCTGGACTCTAAAGTGACCTACTCGCACGAGAAAGTGGACAACCGCCAATACCTCAACGGCTCGGACAAGAACCCCATTTATGCCTTTGTCACCCTGCCCCGCTCGTTGTCCATCGACGTGTTGAAGCATTATAAAGATGAGAACGGCAACGAAATGATTCCCATCGGCGAACGTGGCTACAATCCTTATTGGAACATCTACGAAAACACCAACTCCGACACGCGCGACCGGCTGAGCGGCTCGATGAATGTGGAAGTAAAACTGCTCCCCGGACTGAAAGCCGTCGGCAAAGCCGGGCTGGACGCCTATTGGTGGAAAGGGATGGAGTTCTTCAACCTGGGTGCGCGCAGTGATGTGGACGGCGGCATGAAGAACTGGATAAACAACAGCACCTCCACCAACTTTGAAGCATTATTGATGTACAACAAGACGTTTCATAAAATATCCGTGAACGCCCTGGCAGGTATCAGCCGCTACGAGCGCAACTCGGAGAAGCGGACAGAAAGCATAAACAGCATCCTGGTGCGCGATTTTAAGAATATCTCCAACTCCAACGAATATCCCACGGCTACCCAACTAAGGTCTAAAAAGCTGATCCGGTCTGCGTATGGCTCGCTGTCGGTGGGCTATAATAGTTATATTTATCTGGATGTGACGGCGCGCAATGACTGGTCTTCCACTCTGCCGTTGGATAACTGCTCTTACTTCTATCCTTCGGTGGGCACAACGTTCATCTTCACCGATGCTTTCAATATTCATTCGCCGGTGTTGTCCTTTGGCAAGATTCGTGCTTCGTTTGCCTATGCAGGCTCCGACACTGACCCGTACCGCATTGCCCAAACCTATAAACTGGGCAGCATCTACAATGGCTCGCCTTTGCAGACTATCAGCACGACGTTGAACAATGACCGGCTTCTGCCCGAGCGCAACCGTTCCTTGGAAGTGGGAGCCGACCTGCGATTCTTCCGCAACCGCTTGGGAGTGGACATCACTTACTACCGTTCGGATGCCTATGATCTGATTACCAAGGTGGCGCTTCCTGTCCCCAGCGGATACAGTTATAAATTCTTGAATACCGGACACATTCGCAATCAAGGATGGGAAGTGGTGTTGTCCGCCACTCCGCTTAAGACAAAGCAGTTTGAATGGAATGCCACCCTCAACTGGGCGCGCAACCGGTCTAAAGTTATCAAAGTGGTGGATGGAAATCCCAATGTGCAACTCCTGAAGTCGAGCAACGTCAGCATCATGCTGGAAGAGGGAATGCCCTACGGCGTTATCCGCGGCCGTGCCTGGAAACGCGACGAGCAGGGACGCAAGTTGGTGGATTCCTCCGGCAAGATACTGGTGACGGACAACACGCACTACCTGGGCTGTGCCGAACCCAAATGGACGGGAAGCTTTGGCAGCAGCTTCAAGCTCTACGGCTTCACGGTCAGCTTCCTCTTTGACGCCCGCATCGGAGGCACTCTTTATTCGGGAACATGGAACCGGGCAACAACGGCAGGAGTGGTTGCCGAGTCGGCGGAAGGACGCGAAGGATACTATCTCAGCAACGTCATCTATGGCGAGAGCAGCGCGAAAGCCACTTCGGGCTATCAGCACAAAGACGCTTACTTTGAAGACGGGACGCCCTGCCTCCTCTTTGTGAAGCCCAACAATCGGTATGCCAGCTATGACGAAAGGTCGGTGTTTGATGCTTCCTATATTAAATTCCGCGAACTGTCCGTGGGGTATAGCCTCCCGAAGTCTCTCTTTAAGAAGCTCCCCATTCACGACCTCCGCCTGGCGGTTGTCGGGCGTAACCTCGCTATCCTGCACCAGAACACCCCGAAAGGTATCGACCCCGAGGCCTCTTCTTCTTCCGGAAATGCGCAGGGTATAGAATATGGCGGGATGCCTCCCGTCTCTTCCGTCGGATTTGACATCAAACTAACCTTCTAAAAACAGTATATATTATGAAACAGATTAAGATATTATTGACCGGGCTTGTGGCAGCAGCCTTCTCTGTTGTTTCCTGTACCAACGGTTTTGAGTCTGCCAATACCAACCCCAACGAACTGAATGAGATTAATCCGGAATATCTATTCAATACCAGTTCTTATTATACGTTGAATGCCTTTTGCGGCAGTATGAAGAAAGTGCTGCTCGCCAATTATTGCCATTATTATGGCGGAGCCACCGGAGGGCAGGTGCAGCGATATGGCAACCAAGGGTCCACGAATGATTCTTATGGGAAGAACGTGTATAACTACGCCATCTTCCCCGTGCACTTCATCCAGACACAACTGGGAGAACAAGACGCCTACTACAATCGGGTAATCATAGCTAAGATATGGGAGAACTACCTCTTCTCTCAAGCTGTCGCCATCTGGGGAGGCATTCCTAAGAGCCAGGCTTTCAATGCCGGCGAAAGAGTGCCTTATGATAAAGAACAGGATATTTACTATGCCCTGCTGGACGACTTGAAAGCGTGTGCCGATGGTCTCCAAATGGACGGAGACGTCTATCAGGCAGACCCCGTTTATCCTTCCGCCGGGAAGACGAGCGACCTGCTGAAGTGGAAGAAGTTTGCCAACTCACTGCGGCTGCGCCTGGCGCTACGCATTTGCAACGCCGACCGGGCGAAAGCTACGGAAGTGATTGAAGAACTGATGGCGGACGAACAATCCCTGATGACTGCCAACGAAGACAATTGCCTGGTGAGATGGGGAACGAATGCGGATACTAGAAACTACTTTTACGACTACCTCGTGATTAACCGCGAAAGCAATCTGGATAAACTCCATTCCGCCGGAGAATCTATCTTGATGTATATGGCGCCTTACGGTGACCCGCGCCTGGAGAAGTTCTTCACTCCTGCATCCCCGGCTTCCATGCCCGACGATTTCCATTGGGCGCCTTATTGGGGACAACCGAAGGTTTCCAATCTCCCTTCCGGAGTGAGCCTGTCTCCCAATCCCCACAGTGGAAAGACAGCCGACGACTACTCCCAGTTGCAAGATAAGTTCATCGCAGAGAGCTATGCCGAAGTGATGATGAACTACGCCGAAGTGTGCTTGTTGAAGAGCGAATTGATACATAAAGGCTTGGGAAAAGGCTCGCGGACAGCAGAGGAATACTATAATGCCGGGGTGAAAGCTTCGATGAACCAATATGGAGTGGATGCAAGCAAAGCCGAAGCTTATCTCCAGGTCCCGGGAATCAAATGGAATACATTGACAGACCTGGCGGCTACGGACGAAGGCGAAGATTACTATAAAGATTTCATCGGCATTGTGTCTTCTGCTATCACCTCCGCCGAACCCGATCCAGTCTATCGGCAGATTATCATGCAGCAGTACATTGCCATGTTCTACCAGTCACTGGATGCATGGACCTTGATTCGGCGCAGCCAAGTGTTGGAGTTCCCTCCCCACTTCCAGCCGGAGACGGGATATGGCGCCGTCAATGCAGGCACGCAGGACAATCCGTATGCTTATATCCCCCAGCGCCTGGTGTATCCCGACAGCGAGAAAACGAACAATGAGCAGGAACTCACTAAAGGTATCGCCAACCTCGACGGCGGACAAGATGCAATGTCTGCCAAGCTGTGGTTTGCATTGCCAACGAAGACGAACCCTTATTTGACCAACAATTAAAAAAATGACGAAGGACATGAAAAAGATAACCGGTATATTACTTGCACTCATCGCTTTATTGGCAATATCTTGTGATAAAGACGAACATTTGGCTCCGGATAAGAGTAAATATGTGTATGACATCCCACAGACTGTCTTGCCTGGCGATGCAATAGTAGGAGCTTATTATACTAACATTACTTCTTCCTCCACTTGGTTGAAGTCCGGCAAGAAAATCTATGCCGGCACTCCCCTGCTGGGCGAATATCTATCTACTGATAAAGAAGTGTTGCAACAACAACTGGCGTGGGCGGATGAAGCAGCGTTAGACTTCCTCGTGCTTGCCTGGGACGCTGCTTCGGCAGATAACACGTTGATTGCCAACTTCCGGGCTGTGCGCACGGCGACAAACGCCAAAGTGCGGTTAGTTATCAATTATAATACCAAACACTTGAAAGTAACCAATGATAAACCCCTTCAAGCGGAAGAAAACCTCGCTAAAATGCTGAACGAATTCAACAGAACTCTCGTTCCGTTGTTTGACGACGACGCTTATTATAAGGTAGACGGAAAACCGGTCGTTCTCATTACTCCCTCCAACCTTTCTTCTTCCGCTTTGAAGAGCATCGACTACTCGGTGGTAATCCCTGCTTTGAAAGAATCGATCGCCGCGTCGGGATACCAACTGTATACTATCGGAGAATTTACCACAGGCTGGGTGGCTCCGGTCAACTACGAAGAACATCAGATAGCCCCCTTCGACGGAGTGACCGTGAACGACTGGTCCACCAATATGTACGACCGCTATTATGCCTTCTTCAGCTTCCTCGATTTGAACTGGGCGAACTGGAAGACTACGATTGCGAAATGGAACACGGACTTCGTTCCTTGCATCTTCCCCTCTTACAACGACCGCGTGAACTCTGCTTCCAGCTATAAATACACTTTCGGGCAGGAGGGAGAGACGAGCGATTACATCAACTTCTGCAACGTGGCTAAACGAAACATCGGGAGCAAGAACATCGTACTGGTAAACTCATGGAACAACTACCAGAAAGGAACGAACCTGGAACCCACCGAGGAGAACCGGGCTCAGTTCCTGAAGATTACTAAAGAACAGTTTAAGAAATAAGAGTGATAAACGAATTTATGAATAAGAGATTACTGACCATCTTATGGCTCCTGCTGGCAGTCTTCGGCTGCCATGGAGCAAAGGCGCAGGCGAAGCGCTTTTTCTTTGTGCAGCTCAGCGATCCGCAGTTCGGGTTTATAGACGGCAATAAGAGTGTTTCCGCCGAGACAGATGCTATGAACAAGGCGGTGGCGGCTATCAACCGGTTGAAACCTCCCTTTGTAATCATCACCGGAGACTTTGTGAACAGCTCCCGGAGCGGGGAACAGATTGCAGCCTTTAAAGGCAGGATTGCCGAAATCGACCCGTCTATAAAGGTATACATGATTCCCGGAAATCATGACATAGGTAAAGTAAATGAGGCTACCCTGGCGGCTTATAAGAGAAACTACGGAGATACTCATTTCTCGTTCACCTTTGGCGATTGCGCATTCATAGGTATTGATTCGAATATAATAAAAGAGAAAGACGCCGGAAGGGAAGAAGCGCAGTTCCAGTGGTTGAAACAGGAATTGCAGAGAGCTGCTAAGGCAAGGTTCAAATTCATCTTCACTCATTGCTCCGTCTTTCTCAAGCGGATGGATGAACCTGAGAATTATTCCAACTTCCCGGTTGCCGCGCGTGAGAAGTACATCCGCCTGTTCCGGCAATACGGCGTGAATGCCGTGTTTGCCGGCCATCTGCACAACAACGCTTACGGCAAGGCGGGAGATATGGAAATGATAACCATAGGACCTGTCGGCAAACCTCTGGGCACAGGCTATCAGGGACTGAATATAGTAAAGGTATACCCCGACAGGTATCTCAGTGAATTCATTGCCTTGAATCAGCTTCCGCAGGAAATAACCTTCTCCGATAGCAAGGAGAAGACCACCGAAGCGATGAGCCGCATCCGGTATAAATCACTCCGCCATTTAGTGATGGCAGGCTATCAGGGCTGGTTCAACACCCCCGGAGACAGCGCGGGACTGGGATGGAAACACTTTGAGAAAAGCGGGGAGTTTGCACCCGGCAAATGCACCATCGACCTTTGGCCCGATGTGTCGGAATACGAAAGGACGTATGAAACACCCTTTAAACTGCCCGACGGGACTCCTGCCCGTGTGTTTAGTTCGTACGATGCCTCCACCACAGACTTGCATTTCAAATGGATGCGGCAGTATGGCATAGACGGAGCCTTTATGCAACGCTTCGTGGTGTCGCTACGAACCCGGGCGGGCACGGACAACTATAACCACATCCTTGCCAATGCCATCCTCGCAGCGGAGAAACAGGACAGGGCACTCTGCCTCATGTACGACCTTTCCGGCATGGAACCGGGAGAAGAAGACCTTCTGATAAACGACTGGAAAGCATTGTGCCGGAAGTATAAGCTTACCTCGCGGGCGAATAACCATTATGTCCATCATCATGGCAAACCGCTGGTAGCTGTGTGGGGGATAGGTTTCAACGACCACCGCAAATACGGATACACACAGATAAAGAAGTTACTGGATTTCCTCAAAGCCGAAGGCTGCGCGGTGCTCGTGGGAGTGCCCACCCATTGGCGGACACTCACCGTAGATGCCGTGCCGGACAAGAGACTCCACGAGCTGATTAAAGAGGCGGACATCGTGCACCCCTGGCTGGTGGGCCGCTTTGATGATACCACTTATGAGACTTTCCGCGGGCTGCTGGCGGAAGACATGCAGTGGTGTCGGAAGAACGGCAAAGACTACATGCCCGTACTCTTCCCGGGATTCAGTTGGCACAATATGAAAAGGGATGCTCCTTTAGACCAAATACCCCGCCTGGGCGGGCGCTTCTTCTGGAAACAAGTGGTGGGAGCCGTAGACGCAGGAGCCCAAAGCCTCTACCTTGCCATGTTTGACGAGATAGACGAGGGAACGGCTTTCTTTAAATGTACCGATACGCCCCCGGCGGGAGAAAGCGTTTTCTTAACTTACAAAGGCGACGCTCCCGACCACTATCTCTGGCTCGCCGGAGAAGCCGCCCGATATTTACGGGGAGAATTGCCTTCGCGCGATATGCCTGTCCGCTAGAATGCAGGGCAGGATGAAAGGCGGAAAAAGCTCGGTTTGAAGGGCATTAAAAGGTGGTTTGTTAACAGCCTTGGGGCAGGGTATTTGCACACTGCGCGATGGCTGTTTTTTCCCTACCGGATGGTTATTTGTTCAATGAATCTGAGGACATTTTGGCGTGTAAGTATTATCTTTGCTTTAAATACTCTTCTGCTATGAAATATATCCGACTATTATTTAGCATCCTGTATATTCTGCCAGCCATCATTGCCCGGGGAGATGAAAACATTGGCGGGCTTTCTTTTCGTGCTTATGAATACTCAAAAGATGAACGTACTTCATTTATCATACCCGCCGGCAACCGGCAACTCAAATTCAAAGATTATTTCTCTCTGTCTTTCGATTTAAAGATACGCCCCAAGGGAGAGCACTTCGGGTATGTATGCCGCCTGATTCTCGGAAAACACCACAGCATTAACCTACTCTTAGTCAACCCGGTGAACGAAGACCCTTATCTGTGTCTTATTAAAGACCAGCAATATCTTGGAAAGATAGGTCCGGGGGAGAAGATGGATATTCATGAATGGAACCGGGTGAAGATAGAGCTGCAACAGCAGGGAGACACAGTGTATGTGAAAGAAAACGGCTCTCTTATCTCCAAAGAAACCGACATTACGAAAGAAAACGCCCTTAAGGTCTGTTTTGGCGCCAACGGTTTGGCTCCTTATATGACTTCGGATGTAGCCCCTATCGTTTTAAGAAACGTGAGTATCGGCCTTTCTCCCGATTGCATACGGTATGAATGGCATTTGCACCACGCCGCCGTTGATACTTTATTGAAAGATGAATCCCAAAGAATGAGTGCTTATATAGCAAATCCCGAATGGATAATAAACCGGCATACGCATTGGAAACACGTGAAAACTCTTGCTTTTTCTTCCAAGACCTATCCGGTGACGGATAAGAGGAAGTCTGCCTGCTACTTTGTTGCAAAAGACCGGGTGGTAAAGTATGATTTGGTGCGGAACACCGTGAAGGAGTATCCCTTCTCTCCGCCCATTGACGTGGAGCGCATCACCAATCAGTTTCTCTCTATTCCCCGGGGGGAGGGGGAAAGCCGGCTGGTCTATTATGATTTTGAGAAAGCCGACGGGGAACACTTGTCGTTCTTTGATTTTGAAAAGAAGAATTGGTCTATCCCCATCCGGCGGCAACGCCAGTCAGCCTACACCCAACACAATCGGTTCTTTTCCAAAGCCGATTCATCCGTCGTACAGTTGCTGGGCTACGGGTTTCATTCTTACAGCCGGGAACTCAATAAGATATCTCTATCGGGCAAGCTGGTGCGCAAGGAGTTGGAAGGGATTAGTCCCCGCTATCTGAGTGCGATTGGAGAAACCGACTCTGCCATCTACATTTATGGCGGGCTGGGCAATGACCTGGGAAAGCAAGAATATGGGGTCACCCATTATAGGGATTTATATAAGCTCCATCTGGAAGACTATTCGTTGGAGAAACAATGGTCTGTACCGGAGAATGCGAATGGCGAGGTAGTAGCTTCCACGTTGATAATGGACGAGGGCGGAAATATGCACGCCAAAGGCTTGTTTTTTAGCCCGGGGCGCTTTCAGTCGGCTTTGGTATTGAAAGACCTCAACCTGGAGAATGGCGAAACGGAAGTCTTAGGAGACACCTTGCCTTATACTTTCCTCGATGTCAATTCGCATGCCGATTTGATGTATCTCTCTTCGCAGAAAAGCTATTATGCTATAACTGTACATCAAGTGGAAGGTAGCGATTATGAGGCGAATATTTATTCAATAGCCTCTCCCGTGTTGCCTCTTCAAGGCGGGGCAGTGCAGCGGGAGGATGCAAAGTGGAAGATGTTGTGGATAGGCATCTGTGTGCTCGCCTTGGGCATCGGGGTGTGGAAGCTGCGGTGTTGGGGACGAAAACGGTTGTCCAGGACACAGCCCGAAGTCCCGCTTAAGCCTACGGCGGTTCATGCCGTGGAGATAGAGGAAGAAGCCCGGGAATACTCTATGCCGCAAGCTCCCGCCGCAAACACCACTCCGGGCATTTATATGCTCAACGGCTTTCAGGTGATTAACCGTGATTTAAAAGACATAACCGGGAAGTTCACGCCAATCATGCGGCAACTTTTGTCTGTTATCATCCTCCATTCCAACCAAAACCACAAAGGCATCTCTAACGTGAAACTGAAAGAACTCCTATGGTATGATAAGTCTGAGGAGAGCTTTTCTAACAATCGCAGTGTCAACATACGCAAGATTCGCCTGCTACTGGAAGAGGTGGGGGATACTGAAATATCTTCTGCCAACGGCTATTGGTATTTCTTCAACAAAGGACGCATATATAACGATTATGAAATAGCCATCCGGCTCATCAATCAAATGCTGCCCTTGGATGTGGCGGGCGAAGACGACTTGGAGACGTTATTAAGTCTCGCATCCTCCGGTCCCTTACTTCCCAACATGCAATTTGATTGGGTGGATGGTTTTAAAGCGGAGTATTCCGATTCTATGATAGGTCTTCTTAGTAAACTGAGGGATAGCAGGCAGTTTGCCGACAATGACAAACTAAGGATACGCATATCTAATTGTATCCTTCGGTTTGACTCCCTGGACGAAGAATCGGTGCGCGTCAAGTGCCGCTGCCTGCTTGCTTTGAAGCGCATAGGAGTGGCGAATGCCACCTTCGATCAGTTTACGAAAGAGTATAAGTTGATTTTGAATGAAGACTTTCAGTGCAACTTCGAACACTTTATCAATGGGAGGTAGTTCTACAACGTCTCATAGGCATGCCGCCCAAAGACTTTCCCGGTCATGTTTTCAATTGTCACTTCCCACACTTTGACGTGGCGCACGGAAGGTTCGGCGTAGCCGCATTCATTCTCCGTATAGTGCTTCATGATAATATCGAGTGCACGTCTTTTCTCTTCCATATCTTCAATGAACCGCACTTTTCCGCGGCAGATGACGCTTTCGGAACGCATGCTGTAGCTGCACGCCATCTTGGGATGTTGGTAGATGAGCTCATGCCCGGTGCAGAAAGTGATGCAGACATTGTTGTTGTGTGCCAGCATTTCCAGTTTGCCCCCTTCGGGTCCGGAGTGCAGGTAGAGGATGCCTTCCCAGTAACCGAAGTTCATGGGGAGGACGTAGGGGTTGCCTGCCAGGTCGGTGATGCCGACAAAGCAGACTTCGCATCGGGTCAGGATAGACTCGATGCGTTGCTTATCTTCAATAATCAGGGTTTTCATTGTAATTCGTAACTAGTTATTCCATTTATCTACAATGTCCTATGGGCGCAATTTGTTCGTGACTTATCAGTCTACTAATGCAAAGTCGAGTTGTTTCTTCTCGATGTTGGCACGGGCCACACGTACGGTGATGGTGTCTCCCAGGCTGTAGACGTGATTCTTGCGGCGTCCGCGGAGGCAGTAGTTCTTCTCGTCGAACTCGTAGTAATCATCGTCGAGGTCGCGGATGGGCACCATGCCTTCACATTTGTTTTCGTTCAGCTCCACATACAAGCCCCATTCCGTTACGCCGGAGATTACTCCGTCGTATATCTGTCCGAGGCGTTCGCTCATAAATTCCACTTGCTTGTACTTGATGGAAGCGCGCTCGGCGTTGGCTGCTATTTGTTCCATATTCGAGCTGTGGTCGCACAGGTCTTCATACTTGGCTTCGGACACGCTGCGTCCTCCTGCCAGGTATTTGGTCACCAGCCGGTGCACCATCATGTCGGGGAAGCGGCGGATGGGCGAGGTGAAGTGCGTGTAGTAGTCGAATGCCAGTCCGTAGTGTCCGATGTTATGCGTGGAGTAGCGTGCTTTCTGCATGGCACGGATGGAGACGGTTTCGATGAGGTTTTCTTCCTTCTTGCCTTGTATGTCGTCCAGCAGGTGGTTGATAGATTTGGATATATCGGTCTTGGCGCCGCTGGTGCGTAGCTTGTAGCCGAAGCGGGCGATGAACTGGGACAGGTTTTCGAGCTTCTCGGGGTCTGGCAGGTCATGGATGCGGTAGGGGAGCACTTTGGCTTTTTTGCCTTTAGGCACTTTTCCTATTTTCTCTGCCACCGTGCGGTTGGCAAGCAACATAAACTCTTCCACCAGCTTGTTGGCGTCCTTGGATTCTTTGAAGTAGACACTGATGGGTTTTCCTTTCTCGTCTATCTCGAACTTCACTTCGTAGCGGTCGAAGTTGATGGCTCCGGCTGAGAAGCGTTTCTCGCGCAATGCCTTGGCGATGGTGTCGAGCATCAGTACCTCTTCCTTGAAGTCGCCTTCTTTTGTTTCGATGATGTTCTGTGCTTCTTCGTAGGTGAAGCGGCGGTCGGAGTTGATGACGGTATGTACAATGCGCGAGTCTTTCACTTCGCCTTTCTCCGTGATGTTGAAGATGACCGAGAAAGCCAGCTTCTCTTCGTGGGGACGGAGGGAACAGATGAAGTTGCAGAGCCGTTCGGGGAGCATGGGGATGGTGCGGTCTACCAGATAGACGGAGGTGGCACGCTTTTCAGCTTCTTTGTCGATGGCGCTGCCTTCTTTGACGTAGTGTGTCACGTCGGCAATATGCACGCCCACTTCCCACAACCCGTTGCTGAGGGAACGGATGGAAAGAGCGTCGTCAAAGTCTTTGGCATCTTTGGGGTCAATGGTGAAGGTAGTCACCTTACGGAAATCCTCGCGTTGTGCAATCTCCTCGGGAGTAATCTCTGCCGGAATCTTTTCCGCAGCCTTCTCTACGGACTTCGGATAAACGTAGGGCAAACCGAACTCCGCCAGAATAGCGTGCATCTCGGTGGTGTTATCGCCCGCTTTACCAAGAATGTCAATCACCTGCCCGATGGGGTTCTTCGCTTTATCGGGCCATTCCACTACTTTTACGATAGCTTTATCTCCGCTTTTGCCGCCTTTCAGTTTGTCTTTCGGGATAAAAATATCGTTGGCAAGTGTCCGGTTCTCCGTCACGAGGAAGGCATACGATTTGGCGACTTCCAGTGTTCCTACGAAAGTGTCGTTGGCGCGTTCGAGGATTTCGATGACTTCTCCTTCGGCTTCCCTCATCTTGCGTTTGGCGTAGAATGCTATTTTCACCTTGTCATTATTCATGGCATGGGAGGAGTTTCTTTCGGCAATGAATATCGGTTCGCCGCCGCCTTCGGGGATAAAGGAGTTCTTTCCGTTGCTTTTCCGCTGGAAGGTTCCCACCATTTCTATTCCATGATTGTTGAGGCGGAACCTGCTTGGCTCCACTTCGCTGATATAATCGTCATCCATGAGTTCGTGCAAGACGTCTACACACAGCATTTTCTGTGGATGCGTGGTGAGCCGCAGTTCGGAGAAGATATATTTCATGCTAAGCGTTTCGCCTTGTTTGGTATGGAAGAGGTCCGTTACCAAGGCAACCAATTGCTTTTTATTCATTCGCTTACCGGCTTTCTTTTCTTTCTTTTTCGCCATAACGTGAAGGTCTTTTTATTTATATACTATTTGATGGAAGTACAAAGTAAACAAAATTTTGAATCTGATGGCGACGAAGGAGGGGAAAACTTTAATGTTCAAGGGGGATTTCGGAAGGATTTGGCTAGGAAGAGGGGAGATGATGGCTTTGGTAGGGATAATGTATGTTATGCGATAACTCAATTTTCACTCACGATCTCCCAATAACCTCCTTTATTCGGGCCAACTCTTTTGATTATGCCACTTTCTTGTAGGTTCTTTACAGTAGTTGCTACCCATCGCCTGGAAATGCCCGTTTCCTTTGATATTTCAGACAAAGTTATTCTTGGATTGTTTTGAATCTGTTGAATGGTTTTCAGTGCAGTTTCTGATGCAG
The DNA here is from genome assembly GCA_030844565.1 of Bacteroides ovatus. Lineage (GTDB taxonomy): Bacteria > Bacteroidota > Bacteroidia > Bacteroidales > Bacteroidaceae > Bacteroides > Bacteroides ovatus_A. Next base: position 99,204 of record JAUUNK010000001.1, on the reverse strand, counting down.
TTTGCAGTGCACTTTTTGGTGTACTTTGTAGTGCACTTTTTTGTGTACCCCGTTTTGATACTTTTAGCGTATCATCTTTATGTGTTATGTCAGCAATGATGTTTCCTGCACTTTCATGACATGGAATGGTTATTCTAAAGAATGTGCGTTCTTCGTCTGTCATCACTGATGCTCGAGGTGAGCCGTTAGCTTCCAATACATTCTGAATAGTAGGAATACCGGTACTTCTACCCTCTGTTAAATCTAATTCCTTTAAATATTCTCCCAATCTACGGTTACGATAACGCCTTGATACGAGTATCTCACATTTAGAAATGTCAGCAGTAGAAATGCTGCGGTCAGGACCGCCAACATTCTGAATGGTTATTCCTTGTGGCTCAATCGTAATTATTACAGGCTCCCATTCGCGATAATCTCTATGATAAAGACTATTTGTAATGCTTTCTTCTAGTGCCTGATAGGGGTATGTGAAGAATTTCCTGCTCCGATTTGAGTCTTTAGGTTTTATCACCGTTTGAATAACAAGCATCCTGTTCAAATATTCCAATGTCCGGTCGATAATTTGAGTGACCGATCCTGTAATAACGGGTCCTTCATATAAGTTGTTAGGATTCTTTAGTCTGCCTTCAGGGAAGAAAACTACTTCTATCTGTGTGCGCTTGAAAAATTTACTTGGATTCTCGCAAAACATCATGGCTGCCACATTTCTTAGTATTCGATTTTCAGAAGAACCGACATATAAGTCCATCTGTTCGAGGATTTCATTCAGAGGTTTTGTATAAAGTTCATTGGCAAGTTTGCTACCTACTTTAACCAAATACTCACGTAAAAGTAATGTGGATATATCTTCCAGTTTGATGTCGGGATTACCCCTTTCATCAAATGGAACACGACTTGCCAATTCACGCAGTTCATCAAGCACCTCACCTCGGGCAATGATACTGCTTGTGCCACTTCGAATGTAGTAGTATTCTTTAGTTATACTCTTAGATGTGACATTCTCAGGTATGGAATAGGGTCGGTTAATGCCAGCAGGACACCATACAACAAGAACGTGCTTCCCATCCACCTCCTCCACACTTGTACGAGGCATATAGTAAGGCGAAATCTTGTTGTTATAACCAATCATATCTTGAAGAATCCCGTCAATTTTCTCAATGGATATTCCTTCTATTGGACGAATAGCCATTCCTGTTTTCTCATCGGTATCTACACCAACAACGATATAGCCACCGCCAAGGTCTTCAAAATCATTAGCGAAAGCACATACACTATGATATATGCTTGCTGGATTCCAACCTTTCTTAAACTCAATCCGATTGGATTCAATCTTCTGCTTGTTCAGCAAATCTTCTATGTTTATTGCAAGTGCCATTGTTGATATAATTATTTACTCACTTTTTTATGCTGTAGTTCGTTAAGTTTTGAATTAACATAAAAAGCGGGGCAAGTCCAGTTAATTCATCAAATTATGGGTTACTACATCCTGAAATGATGAACTATACAGAACTTGATCAATATCTTGAGATAATAAAAGCGTGCCTGATAAAATCTGGTGCGAAGATAAACAAACGACGTGAGAAATTTGTGCTTGAGATGCTACTTTTATATTTAATTATTCCCGGTCGGATTAATTTCCTTCAGCTAGGTCGCTATGATTTCTCCAAAGTGACAAGATCATGCCACTCCATCAGATAACTATAGGACTTCTTATCATAACTGACAAACCGTTTGTTAGAAGCCATCGCGGGAATATTAATGCATTGATTATCAGTAGTTAATAGGGAAGAAATTAAAGCAGTTAAAGGAGGAGGGGAAATAGAGGAGTTAATGCCGATACTCCCTGTCTTCTTCGAAAGCAAAACTATCGGCTTTAACTCCCTTCCCCCTCTTTTCCTAACGTACCTGAACCAACTTCATAATCACGTATTGCATCTTTTCCACTTCTTCTATATAAGTGGATTCGCTGGGCTTGTCGCTCGTGAAGGTGCTTATGCTGAGGCGGGTACAGAAATATTTTCCCCAATGTTTGCCATCCACAAACTCGAAGAAGTAGTTTCCTTGCTTATCCACTTCCATCGGAGCTACATAGTCCACTACGCTGTCCCATGCCGGAACCAGCCGCCCGTAGCCCAAAGTGAGGAAGATATGATATTCGTTTCCTTCAATAGTCTCTTTTCCCAGATATTGTCCGGCATGGAAGGCAAGTTTGCCGTTTTCATATTTCAGTTTGAATTCACGTCCGTAGGGCAAGTCGCCTTTCAGGATGAAGGCGTTTTCTTCTGCCGGGTCCTTGGTGAGGGTGGCGTTGAGGGCTACGTCGTCCCAGCTTGCGGTGGAGTAGGTGAAGAGGTAATCGCCTTCTATGCAGGTTTGGGAACAGTCAAGGGTGACAATCTTGGAGCCGGAGGTCACTTTTACTTGGGTGGTACGTAGGGGTACGTCGCTTTTGGTGCAGGAGAAGATAAGAGAATTATCTTTTTGTTGGCACTTCAGCCACTCGGCGTCGCTTTGCACGGTGATAGACAGGCTCGATTCCACTTGAAGCTCGATTTTCTGGTCGTTGCCGAAGAAAGAGAGCGGGTCGGTGGAAGAGATGATGAACACCGGGGCTTTCTGCGTCACGGGAACTTCCAGTTCGGTGTCCCGCGTGGTGATGGTAATGAGGGCGGTGCGGCCTCCGATGTCCGTGTTTTGAGGTACGGATACTTTTATTATAGACCCTTCCGGTTGAATGGTGCACCATTCCTGGTCGGAAACAGCTTTGAACTGATCGGTAGAGAGTTCGATGGTTCCTGTGCCCCCTTTCGCCTCGAAGAGGACGTCGGATTTAAGGATCTGGGTGGCAGCAGGGTCGTTGTCGTCGTTGCTGCATGATGCTGCCAGGAAGCACAGAAAAAATAAATATAAGTAGGTATAACTTGTTTTCATAAGAATCGTTCTTTTAGTTATTTCAATTCAAACCAGACACCGGGGTCGGCTACGCTGACACATCGGATGTTGTTTTCTGAATCGGCGTCCGTATCTTCGAGCCGATAGGGGGAATGCTGGGCGATGTAGTCGGCAATCGGTTCGCACCAGGTGTACCACCACATTTGGTTGGAGTTCTCCTTGTCTATCGTGATGCTCAGTTGGTCGTTGCCGGCTCCCGTTGCAGCGAATGCACATCCATAGCTGGGATAGTCGAAGCTCACTCCGCTGGTGTTGGAGCCAAAAGCTAACACGTAGGGACCGGAGGCATTGTCGAGGTGGTTTTTCCCGATGTACATGATGAGGAACAGTTCGCCGCCTTTGTTCTTGTTGGCTTCGTATCCTTGTTTTAGCAGGTCGAAGAGTTCGTCGTTCATCGCGGCATGCCCTTTCTCTACGTTGAAGTCGAACATATATTGAGTGGTGGGCTGGGCAAGGATTTCTATCCAGGGCGTGCGCTGTATGGTGGCGTCGGCCTTTACTTCGCGGATGGTTTTATCTTCGGGATGGAATATAAATTCCGAGAGGCTTTGTCCGTGCACTACCAAGGGTTGGTAGAGCCTGATGCCGTTTTCGGTGAAGAGGAAAGCTTCTTGCGGAGGAAGAACCTCGTCTTCGTCCTCGTTGGGGAGGATAAGTTGGCGGGTGTTATAGTCCAGTCGCAAGGGGTAGGTTTCTTTGCCGATAACGATTTTCTCGTAGGGCATTTTAGACATCAGCCTTTGCATTTGTAGAATTTTGTCCAGTTCGGCTTTGGCAGGAATGTCCAGGCGGGTCATCACCATGGTGTTGCCGTATTTCTTGCCTTTGAGGATGAGCTTCTCCGTTTCGGCTTTCATGAAGACAAATTCGTAGTCGCCCGCATATCCGTCCGTGTCGAACACGCTTTTGGGTTCGGAGAAGAAATGCAGGATAGGGTTGTAGGAGTCGAAGCTTAGCACGGGACCTTGGTCCGAAATCAGACGGTAGAGCGAGGACACTTCCGTGCCAGCGGGGTATTCGTCTTTTCCTCCTACTGTCAGCGAGAAGTCGCCCATCATGGTCACTTCTCCTTCTGTGAAGGTACAGAAGTAGGTGTATCCTCCCATCGAACGGTCGGTTTCGGGGAAATATTCCATTTTCCAGCCGTTGGTGGCGTCTTGCAGTATCTTGTGATATTCTTTCAGCGTTGCACTGATTCGTTGGGCGGCGGGTTGGTCGAAGAGGTCTTCTTCTTCCTTCACGCACGATTGCAACCAGAGGGGAAGCAGGGCAAGCAGTAGATAAATGATTCTTTTCATGCTTTATTTACTTTTAAAAGGTTTCATAATCCAGTGAGTCGAGTTCTTTGGTGCGGCGTTGCACGATGTCGCGCAGGCGGTCGATGTCAATGTCCCAGAGGTCGAGCATGTAGTCACGGATATATTCTATTTTCCGTGTCAGGATGGGGCCGCCTACTTCGCCTGCTTTCCTGATTTGTTCGTTCCAGTAGTCGGCTGGATTGGTGATGTAGACAGCCAAGGTTTCGGCAAAGTCTTCCTGAGGCTCGGCGCTGGCATATCCGTCGATAAATCCTTTCCGGAGGGCGGTGCTGTTTTCCATCTTATACCAGTCGCCTCCCGTGTATTCGCCTTCGGAGATGCGCTGGAACTCGGGGCTGTAGTTTTTCGTCTGATGCAGGATGTGTGCAAATTCGTGGTGCATCGTCAGAAAGTAGTATTGGTTGAGAAACTTGGCATTGATTTGCAGTTGGTTCACATAGTAGAGCGTCACCTTCTTTCCTCCTTCGGCGGTGCCCACGATGACTCCGTTCTCTTCGTAGGCGGCGGAGCCTATCAGGTGGATTACCTTGGGGATGTAGGTGCGTGTAAACTCGATGCCTGCAATCTCGTCGTAAGCTTCAATCCAGAGATGCTTCACGATTTTCGCCAGTTTCTGTGCCTTGTCCACCTGGGCGGGCACCAAGGTGTAGTCCATCGACGATTCAATATCTTCCATCCGGTATTTGAAGTCGATGTTATAAGGATAGGTGTAGTTATGAAGTATCCATTCATCGAAGCGGGTACTGAATGTTTCTTCTTCATCGTCGTCGAAAATGCTGCTGTCGCTGATGTCATCGTCTCCACACGACCATAAGAGGCTTGTGAGGAGAAGGCTTAGTATATAAAAGGTTATTCTTGTCATATCGTTGAATGTATTTATATATGTTAACTGCGTTTTGAACTATCGGGGATTGGCTTGCATCCCTGCCTGTATCACTTCACGGGGAATCTGGAGCGCGCGGCGCGGGTCGTCGGGCTTCATCTCATCGAGCACGGTAATCTTGCCGTTGTAGACTTTGCGGCGGTAGATGGTGATTCCATAGCGTTTGACGTCGAACCAGCGGAGTCCTTCGTGCAAGGTGAGAATGCGGCGCATGTGCAGGATGGCATGGATGAAGTTTTCCTGTTCGCCGGGCTCCACCGTGAAGTCCGGATGCAGTTCTTTCTTGGGAGTGGGAGCTTCGGGAGTGTAATAGTCCATCTCGCCGTAGAAGTTGTTGATGGTGGCGCGGTCAATGGAGCGCATGGTGTTGGTGAAGGCATGTATCCACAGGAGCAAGTCTTCGGTCGCCTTGTCGAAGTCTTTCTTCATGGCATACGCTTCGGCGCGGCACAGCAGGGCTTCGTCGGTGGTGAAAGCCGGATACATGATGTGGTTGTAGCCGATTCCGTTGACGGGGTCGGATATTTTGAAGTAGCTGTACATCTTGTTCATGATGACCTTGGTAGTTCCTTGAAACTCGGGGATGTCATAATAGAATGTTTCGTTGTCTCCCCAAGGGCCTTCCGCTTTGCAGGTTTCCGTCTGAGCTATTTTGTTGTTGTGCGTGAATTTCTCTCCTACATGGAACGGACCGTGCACGTATGCCCAGGAAGACTGGCTGGAAATGACCAGGAGAGTGGCTTTGTTTTTCTCGCTGACAAATTCGTTGCTTCGGATGGAACCGTTTCCACTCAGCCTGCCTGCTGCCTGCCAGTCTCTCAGCATGCTGGCGGGGTTGGAGGTAAGCACTTTTGTGGCGTATTCGATAACCTTGTCATATTTCCGGTAGTAGAGGTTGAAACGGGTGGCGAAAGCATAGGCGGCTTTGCGGTTGAAGTGGTATTTGGGCACTTCGTACACGGCATCGTCCAGCAGGGGCAATCCCTCTTCGATGTCTTTGTCGATGCAGGCATACGTAGCTGCTACGCTGGAACGCTGGTATTGGGGGGAGACGGTGGTTTCCGGTTCGGTGGCATAAGGGATGCCCGGGTCTTTGTCGCCCGTTAGTTCGCTAAAGTGTCGGCAGAAGACGTTGACCAACATGAAGTGGGCATACGCACGGCATAGCAGTGCTTCGCCTTTCTGTGGATTCAGGCTGGCAGGAGTTCCTGCCTTCTCGATGGCCTGGAGCACCTGGTTGCAGGTGGCTATGGTGAGGTAGCAGTTCTCCCACAGGCTGTAGGGGCTGTCGTTGTCCACGTCGGTGGGGTCTTTCCAGGTGGCGAGCTGTTCTTGCAGGAGGTCAAAGGATGTCCAGATGCCGCCGTTATCGTCGGTATTGTCCGAGGTCAATTCTCCTATCTCGGCAAAAGAGGTCAGGGGATAGGCGGAGACGAGTAGCTTGGCTATGCCCTCTTCCGTGTTCAGTTCGGTGCGGTTGTCCGGCAGCTCATCCAGGAAATTGCTGCAAGAGGTGGCAGACAGCAAGAGGACCGAAAGCAGGGAGACGAGTAAGATATTTCTGTTTTTCATATACGTTGAATTTTATTATAAACCTAATCGGAGTGTAAACGTGAATTGCTTGGGTACAGGAGTGGCTACACCTCCCGAACGGAAAAACTCGGGGTCCTGTCCGTTCAGCTTCGAGTCAGCGTAGATGAGGAACAGGTTGGTGGCTTGTAGCTTTAGTGACAGGGAAGTGATTTTGTAAGGAGCCAGCCAGGTTGACGGGAAATCGTAGGAAAGGGAAATCTCTTTCATACGGATGAAGCCGCCGTCGGCAACGCGTACATCGGAATAGTTGAACGAATTGTAAGCCGTTCTCAGGTAGCGGTTCATTTCACTTTGTCGTCGGTTGGCGATGACGGGGATATTAGTGATAGCTTCGTCCCCCGGTTTCATCCAGCGATTTTTATATTCTTTGGGCATAGCTGTCAGGTCGGTGTATCGGTTGCTGAATACCGGGTCGAGACGGATCTTATTGCCGAAGGAATAAGTGACGAATAAGTTCAGATGGAAGTTCTTGTAGCGTAGCGTGTTGCCCAAGCTTCCGGTGATGGTGGGATCGGTGGGACCTTCGTATTTCAGGTAGTCTACCAGTTCCCGTTCCTGGAAGTTGATGTCGGTGATGGTTACACTTCCGTCTGCATTGCGGAAAGTGGGGAAGCCGTCTTCATTCAATCCGAGGAAAGGAATGGAGAATAAACCTCTCACGGGATAACCTTTGCGGGCAAAGCCCGAACCGGTCACCAAGTCTATCACCGAGGCGTTGGATTGCAGTTCGGTCACTTCATTCTTGGTTTGCGAGAAGATAAAGTCTGTGTTCCAATCGAAACTCTTCATCTTGATGTTACGGGTAGAGAGTGTAAACTCGATGCCGTGGGATTTCATGGAGGCGATGTTCGCCATTTTGGCAATCTTGCCACCCACGCCTTGAGTGTTGATGATACCTATCAGGTCGAAGTTATTACGCGTGTACCAGTCGGCGCTCAGGTTGATGCGGTTGTCCAGAAAGCCTATGTCGGCGCCGATGTTGAGTTCATGCTTTTTTTCATAGGTAAGTTCGCTGTTCTCTAAGTCTACCAGGTGCATACCGCTTTCTTGCACTCCGGTGAAGGGGCGGTAGGGTTTGTAGCTTTTCAGGATGACCAGCGAGTTGGTAACTTCTGCGGGACCCCGGTCGGCTGTCAGCGAGTAAGATGCTTTCAGGGTGAGATGCGAAAGGGCGGGTTCCAATTTCTGGAAGAAGTTTTCTTCGTGTACGTTCCAGGCGGTGGCTATGTTCCAGGTAGGCAGCCAGCGGGATTTGCGGGCCTTTCCCAGCTTGTTGGTTCCTTCGTAGCGGATGGTTCCGTTGAGGGTGTATTTACCTTTATAAGAGTAGGTTCCGTTGGCAAAGAAGGCTACGTTGCGGGGGCGCTTGTTTTCCAGATAATAATAATCCGTACCTTCTTCTATGCTTTTCTTGAAGAAGCTGTAGGTATAAAAAGGTATCTCTCCCATCGAATATTGCATTCCCCAGCCGTTGAAGTAGTCGCGGTTCCGCTCGATGGCATTGATTTCGCTTCCTACGAACCAATTGGTGATCTGGTCGTTGCCAAACACACGGTTGTAGTTAGCTGTGGCGCGAAAGTCGTATCCGGTCATTTTGTAGGTTGTCTTCTGATAGATACCTCCTTGGGGTAAGACGGAAATTGGCAAGGCGTAGGGGTTCTCCGGGTCGGTGTAGAGAAACGGGTTTTTGTCGCGGATGGTTGCATCTCCCATGGCGCGGTAGGCTTCCGCCTGGTTGGAATGGTCTTTGATGAAGTGTTCCTGCGAGGTAGTCTGATATTTAAGGGCACCCAGGGCGCTGAATTCGAGTCCTTTGATAGGGTTCCATTTTAATTCGGTCTGATACTTCATGTCGGCTACGTGCAGGTTCATATAGTTATTGTCCAGTTCATATTTGATGTTGAACGGAGAATAGTTGCGGGTGTAGAACTCGTCGGGGTCCAGTGTGCGTGAAGTGTTCAGTGCATAGCTATAAGGGTTAATATCAAAGTCGCGCCTTACTTCGCCATACACGGGGTCGATGCTCTGGCTGAGTGTACCCGGAGCCCTTTGCTTACGGTAAGAAGCGGAGGCTATCAGGTTGATGGATAGTCTTTTGCTGATGTTATAGGTGGCGTTCAAGTTAGCCGTATATCTGTTTACGGAGCTTTGCCGGGTCCACCCCGGATCAATCATGGCACTGAGGGAGGCGTAGAAAGATACCTTTTCCGTACCGCTGGTGATGCTGACGGAATGATTGTGTGTAAGGTTGGTGCGGAACAGTTCGTCAAACCAATCCGTGTTTCTCTTCTCTGCCGCTTGCAGATAGGCTTTGCGAGCTTTAGAAGTGTTTATAAGCTCGAAATGCCCTGTCACCGGGTTGTAGGTATCCATGAGTTGGTACATCTTTCCGTATACTCCACTGTCTGAAGCGCGGTAGGTCTCGGCAAAGTTGAGCCATCCTTTTTTCTGCATTTCTTTATATACTCCCATTTGTTCCTGTGAATTCATTATATTGAATTCGGAGTAATGGGGTTTCAGGCGGATGCTGTATTCGCCCGTGTAGCTGATGCGGCTGACCCCGGTCTTGCCTTTCTTGGTGGTCACCACGATGACGCCCGCCATGGCGCGTGCCCCGTATATAGAGGTGGCGGAACCGTCCTTCAATATCTGGAAGCTTTCGATGTCGTCGGCATTCAGCCCGGCAATGGCGGAGCTGATAAGGGTGACGGCATCTCCCGAAGAAAGCTGGTCGGCGCTCACCTCCGTAACGTCTTCCATTACCACTCCATCTACTACCCACAGCGGCTTGGAACTGCCGTAAATAGAGGTGGCGCCGCGGACACGGATTTTAGGAGCTGTACCGAATGAGCCCGATACGTTCTGCACGGAGACACCTGCTGCACGCCCTTCGAGCGCACGGCTGATTTCGGGCATACCGTCTATCTTTACGTCGTTGGCGGATAATTTGGCGGTAGCTCCGGTGAAGAGGCGTTTGTCCATGCGCTGCATACCGGTAACCACCACTTCCGAGAGAGTCTGCACATCCGGTTGCAGCACCACTTGCATGGTGGGAGAAGGAGAAAGTTCCTGGGGAACCATTCCGATGTAGGAGAATTGCAGGGTGGCGTTGCCGGATACCTTCTCCATGGAGAACTTTCCGTCCAGGTCGGTCAGCACGCCGGTGTTGGCTCCCTTGATGCTTACCGTGGCTCCGATAAGCGGCTCTCCATCTTCGGCGGAGGTCACTCTTCCCGTCACGTTGAATATGCTTGCCTGGCGGGGAGGATTTTTTAAGGTAATGTTGATGTACTGTCCTTCAATGTCATACTCCAATGGCTTGTCGCTGATGATAATCTTCAATGCTTCTCGTACGTGCTGATTCTTCACCGAGCCGGTGACTGTGAACTTCTTTATATCGTCATACGTAAACAGGATTTTGTATCCTGAGAGTTTTTCCAGGCGCTTCAGCACCGAGGGGAGTCGTTCGTTGTCGAACTCAATCGTGATTTTCTTCTCAGAGGGTGTTTGTGCTTCGGCACGGGGGAGGGGTACGAAGCTCGTCCATAAGATACACACGATAAAGAGGTACCAATTTCTTCTCATACGCTTTAGTTTAAATAACAGTGTTTTTCTGGTTGTTTATTAATAGTGCGTATGAGCTTTTATTTCGGACACCCCTTAAACGGATTATTTTTAAAAAAAGATAGTTTTTTGTTGTAATATGTATATTTTTGCTATAATCATGCAAAAAAACAGTTAATCTACGGTAAGTGTATTGCCGCTGAGTGTTACCGTTACTTTCTTCATGCGGTTAAGCAACGAAAGAGTATGTTCGAGGTCTGCCGTGCGTTCTGCTACAAAGTGCATTTTATATTTCATCGCTTCTTTGTTACGGAATTCCACATTGATATTATACCATCGCCCAATGCTTTGCATAATATCCAGCAAGGATACATCGTCGAAGTAGAAATACCCGTCTTTCCAATAAATATATGAATCGAGGTCTACTTCCGTCATAATGAAGTTACCGTCCGGTTGAAGGTGTGCGTCTTCGCCCAGAGTCAAAGAAGCGTACGCGCCTCCTTTGGTATTACTGACTTCCACTTTACCCTGAATGAGAACTACATGTGAGTCCGTGGGGCTATAGCTGCGGATATTAAATTCAGTGCCCAATACACGGGTTTGGAGATGGGAGGTCTTTACGACGAAGGGATGCTTTGCGTCCTTTGTTACTTTGAAATAAGCTTCTCCTTCTAAGAATACTGTCCGTTCTTTTTCTACGAAAGCAGTAGGATATACCAACCGGCTGTTTGCATTGAGCCACACTTCCGTGCCGTCGCATAATACTACTTTAAAGTTTTCTCCCCGGGGCACGGTGAGCGTATGCGTTTGGAGGGTTTCCCCCGTAGCGGCAAAGCTTTTCCCTCCGGCTGAATAGTCGAGTCCCTGTTTAGATATTTTAGAAGTCGCTACGGTTGCTTTTTCCTCGTTTGCAGGGGTGAGTACCATTTTCTTGCCACCTTCTGTTTCCAGTGTGATTTGTTGCGGGTGCTGGTCTGCCACGAACACGGGAATCGGTTCCTGCATTTCCGGAGAAATGAACTTGAAAGGAAGCAGGAAGAGAATGCCTGCCACCATGGCTGCCCCCAATACCGAGGTCCATAGAATAAGCATTCTCCGCTTGCGGGCGGCATGCTGTTTGGCTTTGAAACGTTTCAGTTCGGCTTGTATGTCAATGGTTTTCCATGCATCTTCTTTTCTCAGGTAAAAGCCGGCATCCATCAGATCGCGACAAGCTTGCAGGCATTCTTCGTCAGTCAGTGTTTCTTTTATTTCTTCGCTGGTGAGTTCCGTGGGGCGCTCCATGGCGTCGAGCGCTTTTTCGAGGTGGGCATGTATGTCATTTCTATCTTTTTCCATTTTATTGGTTGTGTTTCTGGGTTTACTGTTACTTTATTACGTTTATTAAAGTCGTTTCAGACACCTCTTTTATTCTTTTTTAGCAAACTCGTTACGGATGATTTCCAATGCTTTCACAATATGTTTCCTGACTGCGCTCACACTGATGTTCAATTCATCTGCCACTTCTTGGTATTTTTTTCTTTGTACATAGCATTCTTCCAGGATGTGGCGGGTATGTGGAGTGAGTTTCTGCATTGCCTTTTGGATGCATAACATGCGTTCGTCGAGTTCTTTGTATTCTGTTTCAACATAGCTGTGGGTAAGCTCCTTGCAGAGTTGAATGTATTGTTCGTGTATGGTTTGATGACGCAGGAAGTCGATGCACCGGTTGCGCACATGTACATATAGATAGGATTTGGCAGTAGCTTTATCTATCTTTCCATAATTTTTCCAGATAAATTCAAAAGCATCACTGGTAATATCTTTGCTCGCTTCCAGGTTGTTGATTAAATGAAAAGCATACATATAAAGTTGCGGGTAATATTCTTTGAAAAGAAAATCAAAATCTGCTTTGTCTTCCACCTCTGTCTTCCTCTTAATAATATGATTCTAATTACTCCGCAGCAAATTAAAGAATAATAATTGGAAAATGCAAAAAGGATTTGTTTAAGATTTATTGTATATTTGCAAACGATATATTCATGAAGGACGAAAAAACTGATGAAGAATCTGAAGGTCTCGGGACGGGAAAGAGAAATATATAAGGTAACGATGGTGGGAAGCCTCGTGAATTTCCTATTGCTTGTATTCAAGTTTTTTGCAGGGGTAATGGGGCATAGTGCAGCCATGTTGGCGGATGCAGTCCATTCTTTGTCCGATTTTGTCACGGATATTATTGTCATCGTTTTTGTCCGCATCTCTAATAAACCCCAGGATAAGGGGCATGACTATGGTCATGGCAAATATGAAACGCTGGCTACGGCTATCATCGGGCTATTGCTTCTCGCGGTCGGCTTCGGCATTTTCTGGAACGGAGTCACTTCCATTTACTCTTTCTTTCATGGAGCCGAGCTTGCAAAGCCAGGGAACATTGCTTTAGTGGCGGCTCTTATCTCCATCGCATCCAAGGAAATTCTTTATCGTTATACTATTCGTAAAGGCAAGCAACTCAATTCGCAAGCAGTGATAGCCAATGCGTGGCATCACCGCAGTGATGTGCTTTCGTCGCTGGGCACGGCGGTAGGTATTGGTGGAGCCATCTTGCTGGGCGAACATTGGCGAGTGCTCGATCCGGTAGCTGCCGTCATTGTGAGTTTCTTTATTATGAAGGTTTCCATCCAATTACTTATTCCTTGCGTGGAAGAGTTGCTTGAGAAATCTCTTCCCGACGAGGTGGAACGGGAAATAGAGCAAGCCTTGCTATCTTTTCCCGGTGTCAGCGAGCCTCATCACTTGCGTACCCGGCGCATCGGGAGCTATTATGCCATCGAAGTGCACATACGCATGGACGGACAGATAACGCTTGAAGAAGCACATACTACGGCGACAGCCATCGAACATAAACTGAAAAAGATGTTCGGACCAGGTACGCTTATTAATATTCATGTAGAACCTAAAAAGTAATGGAAAGTATTTTAGTCACCGGAGCGAGTGGATTTATCGGAAGTTTTATTGTGGAAGAAGCTTTAAAACGTAGATTCGGCGTATGGGCAGGCATTCGTTCCACCAGTAGCAAGAAATATTTGAGCCAACGGAAGCTTCACTTTCTGGAACTTGACTTTACCCATCCCAACGAACTTCGGGCACAGTTGTCGGGGCATAAGGGGACATATAACAAGTTCGATTACATCGTCCATTGTGCCGGCGTGACAAAGTGCACCGATACGAAGATGTTCGACTACGTGAACTACCTGCAAACCAAATACTTTATTGATACGCTGAAGGAGCTGAATATGGTTCCCAAGCAGTTTATATATATCAGTACCCTGAGTGTATTCGGTCCTGTGAGGGAAACGGATTACCAACCCATAACGGAGAACGACGTACCTGCTCCCAATACCGCCTACGGACTAAGTAAGCTGAAAGCGGAACTATATATCCAGAGTATTCCGGGATTTCCCTATGTCATCTATCGGCCTACGGGCGTTTACGGTCCCCGCGAAGCGGATTATTTCCTGATGGCGAAGTCTATTCTCCGGCATGCTGACTTCTCTGTAGGCTTTAAGCGCCAGGACCTTACCTTTGTGTATGTGAGAGATATTGTGCAGGCTATCTTTCTTGGAATAGAGAAACAGGTGACCCGGCGCGCCTATTTCCTTACCGATGGAAAAGTGTATCGGAGCCGTGCTTTTTCCGATCTCATACAAAAAGAATTAGGACATCCCTTTGTTATTCACATCAAATGTCCATTAATTGTGCTAAAAGTTATATCTTTGCTCGCTGAATTCATAGCTACCCGTTCCGGAAAGAGTAGCACACTGAATTCGGACAAATATAAGATAATGAAACAACGAAATTGGCAATGCGACATTACTCCTACTATAAAAGAATTAGGATACACGCCCGAATACGATTTGGAGAAGGGTGTCCGGGAAACCATTGCCTGGTATAAAAAAGAAGGATGGCTTTAGACTTATTTAAGCGCGTAGATACTCGTAAAGGCTTGTTTGCAGTAGAAAAGGTCACATTAATTTATAATCTGCTGACCTCTATTCTCATTCTATTCTTATTCCAGAGGATGGCTCATCCTTGGAGTATGTTGCTTGACAGGGCAATCATTGCGGCAGTAACTTTCCTCCTGATGTATCTCTATCGGCTGGCACCTTGTAAATTCTCAGCTTTCGTGCGGGTGGTGGTACAGATGAGTTTACTTTCTTATTGGTATCCCGATACCTTCGAGTTCAACCGGTTCTTCCCCAATCTCGACCATTTATTCGCTTCTGCCGAGCAGTTCATCTTCGGCGGTCAGCCTTCCATTTGGTTTTGCCACACTTTCCCCCATTTATGGGTGAGCGAAGCATTGAACCTGGGCTATTTCTCCTATTATCCGATGATTTTCCTCGTGACTTTCTTTTATTTTCTCTATCGATTCGATCTTTTCGAGAAACTTTCTTTCGTGCTTGTTACATGCTTTTTCATATACTATCTTATTTATATCTTTATTCCGGTGGCAGGTCCCCAGTTCTATTTCCCGGCTATCGGGTTCGACAATGTGGCAAAAGGGATTTTTCCTTCTATTGGCGACTACTTCAACCACCATCAGGAGCTGTTGCCCGGTCCGGGCTATCAGCATGGCTTTTTCTATCAATTGGTCGAAGGCTCGCAACAAGTGGGCGAACGTCCTACGGCGGCTTTTCCCAGTTCGCATGTCGGTATTTCTACCGTATTAATGATCATGGCATGGCGGGGGAGTAAGAAGTTATTTATTTTCTTATCACCCTTTTATGTGTTGCTTTGTGCGGCTACTGTTTATATTCAGGCTCACTATGTGATTGATGCGATAGTCGGATTTTTCTCAGCTATCGGTCTCTACATTGTAGTGACGAAGATGTATAAGCGTTGGTTTGCCCAACCTCTGTTCAAATAAGTTTTGATGTGTTTTTATATCCCGGGGAATTGTATTTTCGGTTTTATTGTATACCTTTGCAGCTATAATGTCCTCTCTAGGCGTAGATAAAGGTAACAATGGAATGATGATATAAATGTGATAATTATTTTTCTTGGTAGTGAAAATCTGGTAAATTTTCTTTTGAGTACGAGAATAATAAGTATTAAATGTGTTTATAACCTGTGTGATCACATAGGGCGTGAACTGTTTTGCTTATTCGTATTCGGGTTTTACCAGAGCCTCACTATCAGATAAGGAAGAAGCAGTGTCACGCCTTTCTTATTTCTATCAGCGAAGGGAGGAAGAATTGCTTCAATCACTTTTAAGATATTTATTAGATACCTGTATAAGAAAGATAAATAAGAAAAGAGTGGTATGAAAATGGCTTTTCCTGATAGTGCAATCTGGTAAGATTCCTGGTTAGGAGTACGAAGGAAAGTTGTTTCATGCCACTTTTATTTTTCCAATCCCCTTTCCTCCTTAATTTTATCGAATATCCGGAACAATTCTTCTTTAGTCTCTGCCCGTAGCATGGCGATACGTGTGTCGCGGAAGTTGGGGATGCCTTTGAAAAGTGGGCTGGCTGCAAGATGGCGCCGTACGTGTAGGATGCCTCTCCGTTCGTCGAGCAGGGCAACGCTATCGGTGACTTCCTGGCGTAGCACTTCCATTTTCCATTCGAAGCTCAGGGGAGGAAGCTCTTCTCCCGTAGTCAGATAATGTTTTATTTCCTTGAATATCCATGGGCGACCGAAGCTGGCGCGTCCTATCATAACTCCGTCTACTCCATAGCGTTCGAAACACTCCAGGCAACGTTGCGGCGTCGTCACGTCTCCGTTTCCGATGATAGGGATATGCATGCGCGGATTGTTTTTCACCTCCCCGATAAGTGTCCAGTCTGCTTCCCCGGTATACATTTGGGCGCGGGTGCGGCCGTGAATAGTGAGGGCGGCGATGCCGCAATCCTGCAATTGCTCCGCCAGTTCTACAATAATCTTTTGATTGGCGTCCCATCCCAGCCGGGTCTTTACGGTGACGGGGATTTTAACGGCATCCACAACGGCGCGGGTGATTTCGAGCATCTTCGGGATATTCTGCAACATGCCCGCTCCGGCGCCTTTACCTGCTACTCTTTTCACCGGACAGCCGAAGTTGATGTCAAGGATGTCCGGACGGGCTTTTTCTACAATTTGGGCAGCGCCAACCATCGCCTCCGTGTCTTTGCCGTAGATTTGTATGGCAACGGGCCGTTCTTCATCGCTGATATTCAGTTTCTGCTCTGTTTTGCTGACAGAGCGTATCAGTGCATCGCTCGATACAAATTCGGTGTACACCATGTCTGCTCCGAACTTTTTGCACATCAGCCGGAAGGCAGGGTCTGTCACGTCCTCCATCGGAGCAAGGAGGATAGGGCGTTCGCCCAAGTCTATAGTGCCTATCTTCATCAATTATAAGTTTATTTGATTGGGTGCGTTTCTTCTTTCTCGTTTAATTCTGCAAAAATACGGAAAAAAGCCTACCTTTGCGCCTATTCATTTACTTAACTGACATTGAATTATGAAAAGAAGTTTATTTTTAGTAGGTGTAAGCATAATGATGCTGTTCGCCACGACTTTCGTTTCCGCACAGAATGTTGCTAATAATGCGTACAAAGAAGAACTCACCAAAATGATGAAAGTATCCGGTGCGCTGACTGCTTCAGAGAACATGGTCCCTCAGATTATTCAGATGATGAAGCAATCGGCTCCCAACGTAGAAGACTCCTTCTGGGACAGCTTTGCCACCAAATGGAAGACCAAGGCAGTGAATAAAATGGTCGAACTATATGTACCCATTTACCAGAAATACCTGACTTTGGATGATTTGAAAAAGATTGTGGCTTTCTATAACACTCCTGTAGGAAAGAAGCTGGCAGAGGCTACTCCTAAAATGACAATGGAAGGTATGCAGCTGGGGCAGCAACTGGGAATGGAAATAGCCGGAGAGATTCAGAAAGAACTGCAAGCCCGTGGATATAAATAACATTGCAATCGGATATACAATATGAATTTGAGTCTGAAAGATTTTGAAATCATGGCTCCTGTCGGATCGCGCGAGTCCTTGGCTGCCGCTCTCCAGGCAGGAGCCGATTCCATTTATTTCGGTATAGAGAACCTGAACATGCGTGCCCGTTCGGCAAGCACATTTACTATCGACGATTTGCGGGAGATTGCCCGGACGTGTGACCAACACGGGGTGAAAAGTTACCTCACCGTCAACACTATTATCTATGATAAAGACCTTGCACTGATGCGCACCATTGTGGATGCTGCTAAGGAAGCAGGCATATCAGCGGTGATTGCTGCGGACGTGGCGGTAATGGATTATGCTTGTAGGATAGGGCAGGAAGTGCATCTCTCCACGCAGTTGAATATCTCAAATGCAGAGGCTTTAAAGTTTTATGCACGCTTTGCTGACGTCGTTGTGTTGGCACGGGAACTGAATCTGGACCAAGTGGCGGAAATCTACCGTTGCATCCGCGAAGAGAATATTTGTGGTCCCAGCGGGAAACAGATTCGTATCGAAATGTTCTGTCACGGTGCACTCTGTATGGCTGTTTCGGGAAAATGTTACCTCTCTCTGCACGAGATGAACAATTCGGCTAACCGGGGGGCCTGCATGCAGGTGTGCCGCCGTTCCTACACCGTTCGTGATAAAGAAACGGATGTTGAGTTGGAGGTTGACAACGAATATATCATGTCTCCCAAAGACTTGAAAACCATTCATTTCATTAATAAAATGATGGATGCGGGTGTGCGTGTGTTCAAGATTGAAGGGCGTGCCCGCGGACCTGAGTATGTTCGTACGGTAGTAGAGTGCTACAAAGAAGCTATCCGTTCCTATCTCGAAGGAACTTTTACCGATGAGAAGATTGCCGCTTGGGACGAACGTTTGAAAACAGTTTTCAACCGTGGCTTCTGGAATGGATATTACTTGGGGCAGCGGTTGGGCGAATGGAGCAAAAACTATGGCTCCGAAGCCACTGAGCGCAAGATTTATGTAGGCAAAGGTATCAAATACTTCACCAATATAGGCGTAGCGGAGTTTCTTGTGGAAGCTGCCGAGCTCAACGTTGGCGATAAGCTGCTGATTACGGGACCTACTACGGGCGTTTTGTTTGCCACCCTCGAAGAGGCGCGCGTCGACCTGAAACCTGTGCAGACAGTGAAGAAAGGTGAGCACTTCTCCATGAAGATAGATAAAATCCGCCCCAGTGACAAGCTCTATAAACTGGTGTCGACACAGGAACTCAAGAAATTTAAAGGACTGGAATAAAGAATGGACAAGTATATTTATGAACTCACTCTGAAGGTGCGCGATTATGAATGCGACCTTCAGGGTATTGTCAACAATGCCAACTACCAACACTATCTGGAGCATACCCGGCACGAATTTCTTACTTCTCTCGGCGTCAGTTTTGCTGCGCTCCACCAGCAAGGTGTAGACCCGGTGGTGGCACGCATCAGCATGGCTTTCAAGACTCCCTTGGTAAGTGGGGACGAATTTGTTTCCAAGCTTTATCTAAAGAAGGAAGGCATTAAATATGTATTCTATCAAGATATCTTCCGAAAAAGAGACAACAAGGTAGTAATCAAATCTACTGTCGAAACTGTATGTGTAGTCAACGGACGTTTAGGCGATAGCCAGTTGTTCGATGACATCTTTGCGCCCTACCTGCACCATGAGCAGTGAAGAAGAACAGATAAGCAGCATCGCTCTTACGCTGGTTCCCGGCATCGGGCACATCTGGGCGAAGAAGTTGGTAGAAGGCGTGGGCAGCGCGGTGGAAGTGTTTCGCTTGCGGCGCGAACTTCCCCAACGCATGCCGGGGGTGAGTGCCCGTATCGTGGAGGCATTGGACTGCCCCCAGGCTTTGGACCGTGCGCGTGCCGAATATGATTTTATCTGCAAGAACCGCCTCCGTTGCCTCACCTTCTATGACGAAGACTATCCTGTGCGCCTGCGTGAATGCGAAGACGCTCCCATCATTCTTTTCTATAAGGGTAATGCTGACCTCAACGCTTTGCACATTATTAATATGGTAGGTACCCGCCATGCGACGGACTACGGTACGGACATCTGCGCCACGTTTCTGCGCGATCTCAAAGCGCTTTGCCCCGACGTGGTGGTAGTCAGCGGTCTTGCCTACGGCATAGATGTTAGCGCTCACCGCAATGCTCTCGCCAACGGGCTCGCTACGATAGGCGTCCTGGCTCACGGGCTAGACCGTATCTATCCCAGCCTCCACCGGAAAACGGCAATCGACATGCTTAGCCACGGAGGTCTTCTCACTGAATTTCTGTCGGGAACTGCTCCGGATAAGTGTAATTTCGTAAGCCGCAACCGCATTGTGGCAGGTATGTGTGATGCCACCCTCGTGGTGCAGTCCGCCGAGAAAGGCGGTTCGCTCATCACTGCTGAGCTGGCAGGAGGTTACCATCGCGATACCTTTGCCTTCCCCGGTTCCGTATTCGATGAATATTCCAGGGGTTGCAACCAACTGATTCGAGACAACAAAGCCGCCTTGCTTCTCTCTGCCGAAGACTTTGTGAAAGCGATGGATTGGGACGGCACATCGAATAAATCCGGTAAAAAGACTGTGCAACGCGCCCTTTTCCTCGACCTCACCCTGGAAGAGCAACAAGTGGTGGATACTCTCACTCAATATGGAGAAATGCAAATTAACAGCATAGTGGTAGAAAGCGGTATTCCCATTCAAAAGATGAATGCCATTCTCTTTGAACTTGAAATGAAGGGAGTGCTCCGGGTGCTGGCGGGGGGAAGGTATCAGTTGTTATAAGCCTGTTGCAGGCAGGAGGAAGTTATATCCCGTCTGCTGAGTATCTTTGTCTGTTTGGGAATATAATAGTGAGAGTGCTACAATATAGAGAAAAAGTGCGCATTGCAGGGTGTTTTTGCTATATTGAACTTGCGCATTGCTGAAATGTGATTAAATTTGTGCATTGGTAAAATGAGAAATTATGAGACCTGCTGTATTCCTCTTTCTTTTTTTGTTTCTTCTTTTGGGAAGTTGTACTTCTCAAAGCAGTAAGAATAATGTGTTTTTATCTCAACCGGAAAATTTAACCGCCGACAGTATCCAGGTTCCCCCTACACTGTTATCTGTGAGCCGTTTGTTTATTGCCCAAGACAGGTTGGTTGCATACGAGCCACAGAAAGATACTTTGTTCTCTTTCTGGCAATTGCCCGATTGCCGCTACCTGTTCAGTGCCGGAAGAAAGGGTGAAGGACCGGATGATTTCCTGATGCTGGATAAGGTCTTTATAGAAACTCCTCAAGGCTTTAAAGCTTTTGAGTTGTCCTCCAACAAGATAAAAGAATTAAAAACCGATGATTACAACCGCTTGAAAGTAGTTGCGGAAAAACGATTGGAGGCCAACCAGATGCCTTTAAACCGGTTTCTTTTCCTGGCAGATAGTTCCTATTGCTTCTTTTCCCGGGACGAACAGTATGAATATGTTTTATTGAATAAGAAGGGAGAAACCCATCCTTTCAGCCCTTATCCCGAAGGAGTATTGGAAATGAAAGAAGGAGATATGAAACCTTTCGTTTATAACAAGCTGACCGTGGCTAAACCTGATGGTGAAAAGTTTGCAGCCTTTTATGCTTATGCCAAAATGATAAGACTATATAGTCGGGACGGGGAAATGCTGAAAGAAATCCTTTTGGAAAAGCCTGCCGCTGCTTCGGAAGAAGGTATGCGCGTTGCTTATTATTCGTCTTATCCCTATGCTACGGATACCTATATATATGTGTTGTCCAAGTTGGATGGACGGCAAGTGTTGGAGGTCTGGACATGGGAAGGAGAAATGGCAGCCCGCTATTTCCTTGATAAGAAAATAGATTCCTTTGCGGTTTCCGAGAAGTATAACATGTTATATGCTATCAATAGGGACAGGGAGGATGTTATCTATACGATAAAACTCAACTAAAGGGAAATCTTATTCATACGAAGGATAGGCAAGTTATTTTTTGATAGTCACATATTGTTGTTTACGGCTTTGGGGTTTGTCTGGTATTGTCATTTTTAAGTAGATACCTAGAAGAGGGTCTATGTGTCTCTTTTTCAAATTTGATAAATGAGAGTATCCTATATATTCTGCTATTTCGGATAGATATTTAGGTGAATCACAGAACTCTAATATCTTGTTTCTTATAATATCCGACTTAGTCACTTTTTCGTTTGACTTAGTCACTTTTTCGTTTGACTTAGTCACTTTTTCGTCTGACTTAGTCACTTTTGTATCGTTGCTTTGTTCCGGTTTTGTATACTCTTTATTTAGTTCATAAGTTGTCCAGCGTCCTTTAGTATTTTTAATGAGTAAATCGCAGTCAACTAATTGACATAATATTTTAGCAATGATCAGGGAATTCTTGTTTAGCAAAGGTTGCAATCGGCTGTTGCTTACTTCATTTTCCCAGTATGCTGTTGATAAAACGATTTGTTCGTCTGCTGTCAGTTTCTCATAGGTTGGTCCTAATAGATTATGAAGGTATTCTGTACTTTCCGTAGGCATTAGAGATACCATCCAAAGTTTTAAATCCACTTGATGCAGTTCTTGATTTTCTCTCAAGTCAGGTTTCCTCCAATTCTCTTCTTTCCATGCCTCCAATATAGTAGGAAAGCCAGATCCTATATTTTCACCATAGCCTATCATTCGTAGCATGTTTTGCATGTGTGGGTTACGTGCTTTAGAATTCCCACCTTCATAGATCATTGAGACTGGCAATTTCAGTGACCCTGGATTCGATAAGAGAAAACAATTTTCTTGTTTCTCTATTTTTAGTATACCCGTAATCAGGTAGTCGGAATGTATAATCAGATTAGTCACAGATTCGCGTACTGCCTTATGCACTGGCGTATCATCTACACGTGTCATCCCTTCTAGCCGGAAGGGACGTTTTAAATTATTAGTGAGCTTAGGAATTACTATCTTGAAAAAATTGTATAGGTTGTTTTCCCATCTTCCATCGTAAGTAACTCGGTCGCTCCATCTTATTCCCTTTATTACTCCCGTTTTATCTATATAATCCATACGAATGTTATCAAAGCGTTCACGAATGGCCAGCCCTTTGCCAAACATCATTAGTCCTGCCAATGTTAATCCTTCTTTTTGATTGGTGCGATTTAGAGTATATCCTCCTAGATTCCTTAAAAAATCTTTGTCATCCAGAGTGTTCCATACATGGTCAGGATTTCTCAATTCAAACTCCCTTCTATAAGATTGTAGTGTATGAGTATCTATATCTTCTATGCCATAGCCATCTATGAGAATGCCATCGTTACCTGCATCGTTAGCATCGCGGAGCATACCTTTAACTTCTTCTTCACTACAATGAAAATCGCCTTCGTAGTTACGTTTAAAGGTTCCTTTTAGTATATTTTCGTTGATGAAAATAGGTTTTTGCCTATAATCGGCTTGAGGTACATGGATACATACAACCTGTTTGGTGTCTATTTCAATAGAACATACATCTTCATCATGAAGAATATTCATGTTTACTTTTTGGCTGTTGATGGTATTCCAGAAGTCCTTGATAATTTTATCCGCATTTTCCACGCCGACAATACTAAAGTGCCCGCCCAGGGTATTAGAATAAGGATTTTCTTCTATACCTAGCAAAATATTGCCTCCGTTGGTATTAGCAAAAGAAGAATAAGTTTCCCATACAGACTTGGGCACTTCGTTTCTGGCTTTTTTGCATTCTAAAGTGATGCTTTCACCAAACTTCAACGTATCTAATAGTTCATTTGCATTCATGGGACTAAGATTGATGTATATTTATTATAGCCTATAGACATAAAAAAAGGAGTACCGCTGTACTCCAACCTTTGTTAACCTTAAATCTAATACTATGAAAAAAATCACTATGCAAATGTATGCTTTCCTGGCGTTCCTGCCAAATGTTACAGTCTAATATTTTTTCTCTTTTAAATTCTTTCACGCATTTTCACTGTTTGCGTGCACGGACTTTTGTGCATTTGCCCTAAAGTTGCAAATTCCTTTCAATCGTTTCACAGAACCTTTCAGGGCATGTAATTAGGGGTTGATGTATGATTTTATTTTATTTCTTTCTTCTATATTTGCTTCCACAAACGAATAACTATGGAGAAGTTGATGTACATATTCCTACTTTGGGTAGCCTGTGTGGGCTTGCCAAACGAGGGATATGCAAAGGGAAACTACTCTATGGTGAAGGGAGATACTATAAAGAAATTAGTCATCTTTTTTGATTCAGGAGAAAGCGGCGTGGACAGTCTCTATCTGAGGAATGCAGATACGATAGCTTTACTTGATGCGATGGCTTCCGAGTGGCTTCGGGCAGACGAACTTGTTTCGGTATCTATCACCTCTTTTGTCTCTCCGGACGGAGATATGCAAGCCAATAAAATGCTTGCGGAAAAGAGGAATGAATCGGTAAAGGAATTTTTACGGCAACGATATTCCTTTCAAGATGAAAACAAGATAAAGGTATCTCCACCGCAAGAGAACTGGCAGGACATCCGGAATGAAATAGTTGCTCATTCAGGAATGCCGGACCGCGAAGAAGTGTTGATGCTAATAGATTATCCGAAACATAGCATCTCCAAACGAAAACTACTTTTAAAGAAACTGGATACAGGGATTCCCTATCGATATATGGTTCGTGAAATTTTTCCCCGGCTGCGACGGACGGAAGTAACAATAGAAAGAAAAGTCGTAGTGACGGAACCCGCAACGGTTCTTCAAGTGGGAGCCAAAGTAGAGGAAACTCCGGAGCTTCCTACGAAAGAGATGGAAGAGAAAGCACTTTTCCCGACAGAAGTGAAAAGGGCGGAATCGGCGGACGAACCACAGACAGAGATGGCACACGGGAAAGAAGAACCCCGCATCCTGTTGGCAGTGAAAAACAATTTGCTCTATGACTTAGCTTTGGCGCCGAATGTGGAAGTGGAAATACCCGTAGGCAAGCGGTGGTCGCTCAATGCGGAATATAAATGTCCGTGGTGGCTCAACACCAGCCACGAGTTCTGCTACCAATTGCTTTCCGGAGGTGTGGAAGCAAGAATATGGTTAGGTGAGCGACTGGGAAGTCGGGTATTATCCGGGCATTTTCTGGGAGTATATGCCGAAGGCGGCATCTACGATTTCCAGTTTAAAGGCGACGGGTATCAAGGAAAATATTACGGTGCTTCGGGGCTCACCTATGGATATGCAAAGAGGGTGGCACGCCACCTGTCTTTCGAGTTTAGCCTCGGCATAGGATATTTGACAACGGAGTACCGGAAATACACCCCTTACGAGGGAGACATCGTGTGGACAAAGAGCGGGCGTTATAACTTCATAGGTCCTACTAAAGCCAAGATTTCTTTAGTATGGCTGATAACTCAAGGGAGGTAGGGACGCTATGCAGAATATAAGATACATGATTGAGGTGCTTCTGTTCTCGCTGGCATTGATATTGACCGGATGTAGCCGCCGCAATTTATTAGATGATTATCCCGTAAGTGGAGTGGACATTGTGGCGAATTGGGAAGGAGTGAGCGGCGGGTTGCCCGAGGGATTGCGGGTGTTGTTCTATCCCAAAGACGGCAAAGGAGTAAAGGTAGATACTTACCTTCCCATCAGGGGAGGACAGGTGAAGGTTCCGCCGGGAAGGTATTCTGTAGTGATTTACAACTACAACACCGAGACGGTCCGCATACGGGGAGAAGAGTCTTACGAGACGATAGAAGCTTATACAGGACATTGCACGGGGCTGGGCATTCCCGATACGGAATCACTGGTTTGGTCTCCCGACCCGCTATATGTAGTAAAGATAGACGACTTGCACGTTGTGAACAGCGAAGAAGTGCTTCGACTGGACGTGCGGCCCAAATTGGTGGTGACTACCTACTTCTTCGAGATACAAGTAGACGGATTGGAATATGTTTCCTCAGTCTTCGGGTATGCGGAAGGGATGGCGGAGAGTTATTTTCTTGGCAAAGGAACCGGAAAGAACAACGCTACTCCTATCTACTTTGAAGGAGTGAAGAAAGGAAATCGGCTGGCAGGACGTTTTACCGCTTTCGGCCTTCCCGAAGGGGCCCTGAGCCGGGCTACTTTCTCTAACATAAAGATGGTGCTCGCTTTCGTAAAAACTGATAATAAGGTTCAGGAGGTGGAGATTGATATTACGGAGATGGTGAAAGAACCTCAAGGCGGAGGTGAAGGAGGCGAAGGTGGAGGCGAAGGCGGCGAAGGTGGAGACAACCCACCGCCAGTAGAACCGCCCACTGAAATAGAACTGCCGATTGAAGATTTGATTGAAGTGGAAAAACCCGATACCCCTCCCAGTGGCGATGGTGGTTTTGGGGGAGAAGTAGAAGGATGGGGAAATGAAACGGAAGTGGAGTTACCCGTAAGTTAAGAAAGAAAAAAGCAGATATGCGAAACTTAATAATATTAATTAAAAACAATACGATTATGAAAAAGATTTTATTAGTAGTGACAGCTGCATTGGCAATCACAGGTTGCTCACAGAGTGAAGAGTTTGAGAATCCGGCACAGAAGGCGGAAATTCAGTTTAAGACAGTAGTGGGAAATTCAACTAAAGCAGCTATTGTGACTAAGGAAAACTTTATGACATTTGCGGTAAGTGGTTTTAGGACTACGGGGGCTATGAGTAGTGACGTTCAGTTGACAAAAGGATTTATGGATGATGTAGTGGTAACGAAGAATGCAGATACAAATGTTTGGGAATATACTAATCCACTTTATTGGCCTACTTCTGGTAAAGTACAATTCTTTGCAACTTCTCCAGCCCAAGCATTGAACGTTACTAGTAAAGGATATCCAACCTTTGACTATACGGTAGGTGCAATCGGAGATCAAAAAGATTTAGTAGTTGCAACTAAGCAAGATGCTGACAATACTACTACTTCTGTGGTTTTACCCTTCCAACATGCTTTGACTCAAGTTAATTTTTCCATTAAAGGTGATAGCAAATTATTTACTTATGAGGTTTCTGAACTTAAAATAACAGGGGTTAAAGATAAGGGGACGTTTACATTTGGTGCACCTGCTACTACTGGTACGTGGACAGATACTTCAACAAGTACTAATGGTGGTACATATACTTATACACCGGTTTCTTCTATTATACTGAACACCAATGCAGAAGATCTTAATGCATTTGTTAACTTGGATACGGATGGCTCTTCTTTATTTATGTTACTTCCGCAAGATATTGCGACTGATGGTACTGCGGAAGTGTCTATTACTTATATAGCACATCCCAAAGATAAAACAGACGAACTTGATCAAACCTTCAATGGTACAAAAACCATTAAGCTTACGGGAAAATGGGATGCTGGTACGAGAATGCGTTATACGTTGCAATTAACTAGTGATGCTAAGAATATTGCTATAGGTGAGCCTACGGTTGAAAAGTGGGATAAGACCACTGAAGGAAGTGGAGATTTAACTCCTGTTGATCCTGCTCCTGCTCCGGAAAACTAAAATCATTATTTATTCTCAAGATACATCAAAACTGAATTTTAGGAAAGTTCAAGTTTTAATCTGAAATTTGACTATCTTTATATTACTAGCAATAAAGAGCCATATCATTACTCAAGAATAGAGTTTGATATGGCTTCTTTATACGTGTTAGTTACAATTTGTAACTTTTTAGAGTGGACATCTTGGTTTTGATACCCTCATGATTATTATATTCTTCTCGATTTAAAAAGTATAAAAGTCGTTTGTATGGCATATCTATTTAATAGAGAAACACCCCCTTTTTACATAAATTCTTTTTTCTCTTTTTCTAATTTCTGGTTTAATTTCTAACAAGCACTCAAAATGTGCCATGCTTTCTTTAAATACATATTTAGTGTGTAGGTTATAGTCTTTTATGCTTCTGCTATATTATTTCCTCTTGCTCCCTATTATTCTTCCTTTAGAAGTCACAATGTGATTTCTGCAACCTCTTTTTGCCTTCCATCATTTGTTAGCGGAACACAGCCTCGCTGTCAATCCGGAATTTTTGATAATCTCTGCCAATCTCTCATCTTCCAGTATTTTATATACTTCTAATACCTGATAAACTACCAAACCAAAGACTTAAAAAACTTATCCAACATAGTTCATACCTCTAACATGAATACACATAGTTAGGACGGCAAACTTTACCTCGTAAACTTTACCGCCCTAACAATACCAATCCGAATACTAGCACATTCCTCAAACTACTTCTTCTACAGTAAAATCATACCCTACCTTCCCTACGATAGCAGTAACAGGATGTAGCGAGAAACGTATTTCGTTTATATCTGTTCTCAAAGTTGTAGACAAGATAGCTACTTCATTTTCTTTCTTTGCATTCGGACACGTGATATAGTCCGCTCTATATTTAGTCAATCGCTCTTCCTGGAAATCTTGAATCATTATCCCATCGCCGGGATATTCTTTTTTGTTCCGTACACTTGTCTGAAAAGAGTCTGATTTTATTATATCTTCCAATAAAGCGGTCAAATCATCCTCTTGTACATTGCAAATCCTCCACCCTCTACGTATTTTAAACTTTGCTTCCTTCGGCTTAGCCTCTCTTCTTCTTATAACAAAAATATCGGGCAGTGTTATTTCCTTTAGTTGTTCTTGGGTGAAGCCTTTTTCTACAAACAACAAATCTTTATCATGAATGCCGCATAGACACATTGACTCTCCCTTCACAACATAATTATTGTAAAGATTCTTATCTAATAAATTTCCTCTATTATCATAAAACTGATTTTCTTGAAGAGAAACAGATATAGTTTTTTCCTCTGTTCCTGTTTCAAAAGTTCCTGCACAGGCCACCTCATAAACCATATCCTGAGCTTGCTCTTGTGAATCATTCTTCTCTGTTTTTTTCCGATATTTGGCTAACTGAACCCACATATATATGAGTAGAGTTATAAATGCAATTATACCAATTGCAAGTATGGTTTCCATTATCGTTCGTTCCATATTCATTATTTTATATTTAGCTTGTTAGGAGTGTAACTCCGACCAATAATTTTATAATATGCTTCTACATTATTGGAAATAGATACTGTTTTATATTTAAGCCATGACATAATCCCTGTCATTAGTACTAGGAACAATTCATTTCCATTTTTAGCATAAATAGCCCCTGTAATAACTGTTAATGCAATATTAAGAAACAATAAGCCTACCGTTTTAAAAACCTTGCCGCTAAAAGGTTTATCATGATGACAATATCCTATATCAGTAAATACTAGCGCAACCTCCACTAAGAAAATTAGGTATACCAATCCTGCAGCATATAGATAAACCGTTTCTTTCGAAAAAGTGCTTAAGTCATAAAACTCTGTTCCATAGATTGCACCCATCATTCCTATTCCCCATAACAAGGCATGGGATAGGGGGATAAGAGTCTTATGTATCATTTCTATGCTCATACAAATAGTGATTTAAAATTAACTCCTTTTCCGCTTTCCTATTTCTTCATAGAAACTACGTGCAATAATAGAAAAGGGTCTTTGATTTGTGTTTGTTTCTCCTTTTTATGCTAAATCATATAAGGGAGGATTGCAAAGATAACTTAATTTTGTAATAGTTGCTACTCTTAACGAGGTTTTTTATGATTACATTATCATTAATTTGCTTTTTCATCGCATATTAATTAACCTCTTGCTAACTTTGAAGTTACGCAATAGGACTTGCTGATAAATTATTTCTATTGTTTCGTATGCTCGTCTGAAAAAGGTTTGATTTTATTATATCTTCCAGCAAGGCGATCTTTCTTCGGCTTAGCCTCTCTTCTTCTAACAAAAATACCAAGTTTTATCTACATAGTAGAAGCCGTAACAGATATCACAGACGGTATCCCTTTTTTACATATCCTTCATCGAAAACAGCCTGCTCTCTATCTCATACCGGAACAAAATTTTCTTCTTCTCTATTATAGAATTTCATATCCTTGCTTGGTTTAGTGGATAATTTTTCGAAGGCAGACTTTATGGCGGTAAAATTTCCACTTCTCTAGCAAAGTTACAAATAATATTGGGAATAGGAAGCAATCCTTTCAGAGACTTTCTGAGAGGCGTGGATTTCTGCAACGAGAGAATTATATTTCAAACTAATATAATATTCCGGAAAAGTTTGAAGTATAATTAAAACTCTTGCCTATTTCAGCGAAAGTTTGAAGTATAATTAAAACTTTTAGATCACATATCTTCATGTCTGAATAATTCATTATGCACTTTGTCAAATAAGTAAAATGTACTTTCTCCTTCTTAAAGCCCGAAGAAAAGATTTTATCTTCTCTACTAAATCCCTCAACGATTTATTAATAAACTCTTGTGGGGTTTATTATAAATAGTGCTTCCGTTTATAATAAACTCGCACATACTCTTTTTAGGGTTTAAACACGGATTTGTGCAACAAAAAAGGCTGCAAACCCTATAACGGGTCGCAGCCTTAAGCTATTCCGGAGATGTCTAATGTCTATCTTTTAAGAAAATCCCCTGTATGTTTTGTTGTAATCTTATACTCTTCTTCGCCTAAATGCAAGGGGCAAGCCTGCGGATAGCATACCGTGTTTCTGTAAGCCGCTCCTTCGGGGAAGCGCCTTGAGGCAAATAGGGGATGAGATAAGTATCGTTTCATTCGTTCTTTTATTAATAGGGGTTCCGGTTACAAATATACGATATAAAAAGGGCTTTGTCAAGTCCTTCGGGAAAATTACTTAATTGCGCTGTTTTCTTCCTCTGTTCACTGCTATTTCATCAATATCTCTACAACTCTTTTCCATTCTGCTCCAGTGAGATTAGATTTTGTTGGCTTAAAAGTATCCCAATCAGAAGAAGACAGGCTCTTAATTCTTGCTCTTAAGGAAGAAAATGAGTATTCCTTTAAATCTCCGTCTATGATATTGGATAGGCTGAATGATAAGGACCTGGGAATGCCTAACATCCTTAAAGCCAATGGCTTCTCACTGTCTACTCCATAATATACAAGTGAGGGAATATAAGAATCCTGTAGTTCGTCTTGATTACCTTTTACAATCCCTTCTAAAGCGCTTAACCCCCAGGAACTTTTAAAACGTATATCATTCATTTTCTTCATAAACTCTGTCATACGTTCGTCTTCCTCCATCGATTTATAACTGGGATGAATCAAGGATATGGAATTCAGTTTATCACCTTTTACCCATGCTATTATCATTTTTGCTATTTGCTCTGCACTAAAGGGAGCTGCATCCGATTCCGTTCCCAACTTTGTTTCTTTGAGTGCGGCTATTACTTTGATTTTTTCGGTGAGATTAGAGGTGTCTTTCTTATTAAACATCACTTCCGGTTGCCATCCTGTTAAATCTGCTATGATGTTGTTGTGAGATTTTTCGTACATTATTCTCAAAACCGAGGGAACGGAAAAACCGGTTTTATCAGCAAACTGCAATGCCCCCTCTGTCCCTCCATATTTTGATTGAATAGATTGATATATACTTTTGCAGAGTTGAACAAACTTGTTCTTTTGTTCTTCCGTCTTAAGTAAGTAATATTCAAGAGAATCTTTAAACAAGTCCTCTACCTCCGTTGCATAAGCATTCTGCCCCGCAGTGAGTAAATGTACGAAATACTGGAAGAGAGGAGAAAATGAATCCGGATAGGATTTGATTAACTCATAGATACCTTCCTTGTGTTCTAAACAACTACGGATCTCATTTTCATTAATAAATAGTTCCGCCAATACACTGGCTAGCTCTTCCGAACTTCTTTGCACCATTCCTTTAAACACTTCTTCACTCCGGGGAGTGTGGAAGGGCATGATGATTTTTCCAAAATTATCGACCAATGTTCTCCCGGCTCTTCCTGCAATGTTCCAAAAGTCATTTGAAGAAAGAGTGGAATCTCCTTTTCTGTAATCGTCAAAGAAAACGGAAGAAACAGGGAAGTTTACTCCTTCGGCAATGGTGGTAGTGGCACAAACATACTTTATTTGTTTCTCTCTGATCAGGTATTCAATCAGAAGCTTGGCTTCATCCGATAGTCCGGCATGATGAACGGCTATGCCTTTGGACAGATATTTAGTAAAAGTAGTTT
The DNA here is from genome assembly GCA_030844565.1 of Bacteroides ovatus. Taxonomy (GTDB): domain Bacteria; phylum Bacteroidota; class Bacteroidia; order Bacteroidales; family Bacteroidaceae; genus Bacteroides; species Bacteroides ovatus_A. The sequence goes on along the minus strand of JAUUNK010000001.1, from coordinate 67,834 downwards.
CTTTCCCGATTTCGTCATCAATATATTTTCTTACTAAAGCAATTTCTTCCGTTTCTACAAATGACTCTGCCAGATTATAGAGGAATCCTGCCCTTTTATTAGCGGTTTTTCTTCCTTGACAAAGTATTAACTGAGTTTTTCCCGGTTCTGCAAAGTGTTTACTGCTAAATTCCAAGATACGATCTTTCTCAGTGGTGCTTTGCAGTTTATAGGGATTAGTGAAACGCCCTCTTGTTTCGCTTTTGAAAGAAACATCATAAGCGGATGCTAATAGCTCATATATTATTTCGTCTACGTGTTTGGTCAGATGACTCCTCAAGCCAATTAATAGTTTCTCGGCAGGTTTCCAATCTATTTGAATTGTATTACCGCCGCCCAGCCACTCAGCCATAACTTCTTTTCTTCCTTGTAAGAAAGGAGATAGCAACATAAACTTGGCATTAGGTCTTTCACGTCTCAACAAAGTCATCAGCAATTCCAACCTTGCACCGCGTTGGCCATTTCCGATAGTATGAGCTTCATCAATGATAAATAAAGAAATATCTTCTACCGAAGGATGCTTTCTTCGGATTAATAAGTCGAGCTTTTCCGGAGTAGAAACTAAAATATCGATTTTGTCGGAGATCAGAAATTTGTTTTCTGTAGGGTCTACTTCTATGGCGGAGGACGTTTTCTCTACGTTGATATTCAAATCTGCCAAATCTGATTTTAAATCATAAAAAACCTGATTGACCAGTGCACGCGAAGGAACAACATAAATAATCTTTGCATCAGAGCGTAAAGACTTGGTTACAATGATATTAAATTCAGCTAAGAGAGTTTTGCCGGCACTTGTCGGCATTTGAAGCACGGTAGCATTGGCATATACATCGAGTAATTTTTGTGCAAGTGCGTTTCGCTGGGAGGGAAGAAGCTCAAGAATGCCGTTTTTACTTTTTTTCTCACACAACAATCTTATTTTATCTTGAAAAGCAGTATGAGCCCAAATAGAGTTGTGGCAAATAGTTTTTAAATCCGTCGAAATCACTTTAATAATATCTTTCAAGCGGTTTTGCTCAGCTCCTAACAATTTATCTGCCATATCGGTATGGATGCGGATGACGTTTTCAATACGCTTAGGATAGGAATACCCGTCGATTAAATAATGGGCTGTTTCCACAACTGCTTGGGAAGTGTGATATAACGTCAAAAGAGATAGAGCTTCTCCTACTTCGGCTTGGGATTTAAAACGGTGGAGATATTCTTCTTCAAAGTCTTTTTGTTCGGCTTGTAACTCGGCAATTAATTGTAAAGCTTGCTTAATATCCCCGAACCCGTTATCTTTTCTGATAAGAAGAATAAGGGCATGAAGAATTTTAGAGAGCACTCTGCTTTTCCAATTAGAAGTAATGGAAAGGTCCTCCGAATGAAATTGCCTGAGATTTATACGTGCAGATATTGTATTGTCATTTTTCAACGCAACGCTCGATAACAGGAAATAATACAAGAGTGTATTATCCACTTCTTCTATCCCTGCAATTTTTCCAAATGAAGAAAGGTATCCAGGGTTGTCAATTCTAATGGCAAGCAACAATTTATACGCATATTCCAAATTCTTGGGATCTTGTTGTTCATCCGATAACGATAGGGTGGAGTAAAGCAGGGCTAAGCGAACAAAAATGTCTTGTTCGTCAGGAGATATGTCGAGTTTATAATAATATATTTCAGACAGCCAATATGCATCCGCGCTTTTTTCGAGCAAAGAACGTATTGATTTATCTTGTATTAAGCTATCTAAAATTTGGTGGTTCATTGTTTGATACTCCTTTGTACTTCTTTATAAAATAGATCGACAGTTTCGCTAATTGTCTTGGGGGTGAATGATAAAACAACAAAATGGACGTCATTTGGATTAAAGTCAGCAACATTTGTTTTCATCTTGCCATAGTCCTCTTCGCCCCAGCAGGTGTAGTCTCGTATAAGGGTACAACCGAAGGTTAAAGTGTATTTATCGGTTTGTCCTGTTTCCATATACAGTATAGCACATCCCAATGCAAGGCAATCTTCAGCGCCTAGTTTGCGGCAATAATCAGAAAGCTTTTGGATGACCATTGGTAGATTTTCATGATGTTTTTTTTGAGAACTGTAAATGGAGTCACGTGTTGTATGTACAACGTCTGGTGGAGACTTTTTTTGTTCGGATACTTTGGCTTCTCCCAATAAAATATTAAACCGGTCATTCTTTATCTGATAACCGATAGCGTCTAAACTTCGTCCGGGCAATTGAGCAAGTTCTCTTGAGGAAATGTTTTTCAAGGGAATAATAAAACGTTTATCTTCACCTATCTTTTCTTCAAAGTAGTAGGTCATCAATAACTCGCCTAAATCGCTTCGGTAAATGTCATTGAGAACAGCAGGGACCAGTCCCTGCTCCCGTTTTGAATCTACTGCTACAGCATTTTCCCTAATTATTTGTTTTAGCTTTTCTATATTGAATCCACAATCACTCAACTGCGAATTGTCTACGGCATCAATATTTATGTTCATTTCAGAGCGTTGTGAAATATATCGTTCCGCAAATTTTTTAATGAATTTATCAAAAACCTTAACGTCGAGTTGTGTAAATGTAGGCATAAGCATAGATTTTAGACAAAAGTATAGAAAATCCCTAAAAACGCAAAAGTATATACGGATAAATGAGATTAGATGGTCAGATTTCTTTTTTCAATGAACTCTTATTTTTTAGAGAAGATACCTGTTAAAGCTTATATGCAGCAACAATTTTTTTATCCTTTTTTCATTGTGATTAAAATACTTTAGCTATTTTTGCCAAGAGGAGACTAATACAACCACTATGCCCGTTGCCCCATGCCGTGGCGTCAGGGACTGCCAGAAATGTCCCAAAGCTATAGACAACGTCCTACGACACGTTTTCCATAGACGAGGATTTCATCTATCTGCCCGGAAAACGGAGGAGAACTTCTTATTATTCGTGTTGAGCGGGCAGATGCTTATCAATAGTAAAGAATACGCCGGTACGTTGGTGAAGGCGGGAGAATTTATTCTTCAGGCGATAGGCTCCAAGGTGGAGCTGCTGGCTATGACGGATGTGGAGTGCATCTATTACTCATTCAACCAACCGGAGTTCTTTTGCGATAGCCACTTTAAGTATATCATGGATAGTATGCCGGCTCCTCTCATCTATACACCTTTGAAGATAGTGCCTGAGTTGCACAATTTTCTCGAAGGCGCGCGCACCTATCTCAAAGAGGCGAAAGTATGCCGTGAGCTGTTGACCCTGAAAAAGAAAGAATGTGCTTTCATTCTCAGCTATTATTATAGCGACTACGACCTTGCCAGCCTCGTCCACCCGTTGGCACATTACACGTCCGGTTTCGAATATTTCATTCTCCAGCACTACCGGAAGGTGAAGACCGTAGAAGAGTTTGCACATCTGGGAGGATATACGTTGAGCACTTTCCGGAGAATCTTTACTGCCGTCTTCCACGAGCCCGTCTACGAATGGATGCAACAGCGGCGGAAAGAAGGGATTCTCTATGACCTGAAACATACCGACAGCAGCATTTCCGAAATCTGTTTCCAATACGGTTTCGAGTCTCTTCCCCATTTCTCCAATTTCTGTAAGAAGAACTTCGGCGCTTCTCCCCGTGCGCTCCGTAAATAAGGCGGCAGGGGGACAAGACGTGCTAGTTTCTGCATTTTGCTCTTTTTCCACCCCTTTTTGAATGATAAGTAGACCTACCTCAATAGGCGGATGCGCTATCTTTGCCGTAGATTAATATAACGCTTTATTTAAAGAACACGCCATGAAAAACAGATTCACTATTCTGCTATTACTATTCGCGTTTATTTTTGCCGGCAATGTGCATGCACAAAAAGCCGGGAGTTTTGAAGCGGGAAAGAAGACCTTCCTGCTCAATGGAAAGCCTTTCACCGTGAAAGCGGCCGAGTTGCACTACACACGCATCCCGCGGCCTTACTGGGAACATCGCATCGAGATGTGCAAGGCTCTGGGAATGAATACCATCTGTATGTATGTCTTCTGGAACATCCACGAACAGGAAGAAGGCAAGTTCGACTTCTCCGGTCAGAATGACATTGCCGCCTTTTGCCGGGCGGCGCAGAAACACGGGATGTACGTCATCGTGCGCCCGGGACCCTATGTCTGTGCCGAGTGGGAAATGGGCGGATTGCCCTGGTGGCTGTTGAAGAAGAAAGACATAGCTCTGCGCACGCTCGATCCTTATTATATGGAACGTGTGGGCATATTCATGAAAGAAGTGGGCAAGCAGCTTGCTCCGCTGCAAATCAACCGCGGCGGTAATATTATTATGGTACAGGTGGAAAACGAATACGGCTCCTACGGCATTGACAAGCCATACGTTTCTGCTATCCGCGACCAGGTGCGCGCTTCCGGCTTCACCGATGTACCTCTGTTCCAATGCGACTGGAGCAGTAACTTCACCAACAACGCGCTCGACGACCTGATTTGGACCGTTAACTTCGGAACGGGAGCAAACATCGACCAGCAATTTAAGAAGTTGAAAGAACTCCGTCCCGATACTCCCCTGATGTGCAGCGAGTTCTGGAGTGGATGGTTCGACCACTGGGGACGCAAGCACGAGACGCGCCCCGCCAAAGACATGGTGCAGGGCATCAAGGATATGCTCGACCGCAACATATCTTTCAGCCTTTACATGACTCACGGAGGAACCACCTTCGGGCATTGGGGAGGCGCCAACAATCCGGCATACTCCGCCATGTGCAGCTCCTACGATTACGACGCGCCTATCAGCGAAGCCGGCTGGACCACGGAGAAATATTTCCTGCTCCGCGACTTACTGAAAAACTATCTTCCTGCCGGAGAAACCCTTTCTACCGTTCCCGAAGCATTGCCCGTGATAGAGATTCCCGAAATCCAATTCGAACAGGCAGCTCCTTTGTTTGCCAATCTGCCTAAGCCGAAGCAGTCGGCGGATATACAGCCGATGGAACAGTTCGGTCAGGGCTGGGGGACGATTCTTTACCGCACCACCCTTCCCGAAGCCGTAGAAGCAGGCAGCATACTGAAAATCACCGAGGTGCACGACTGGGCGCAAGTGTTTGCCGATGGCAAGCTATTGGCACGCCTCGACCGCCGCAAAGGAGAATTTACCACTCCTCTCCCCGCATTGAAGGAGGGAACACGCCTCGATATTCTGGTAGAAGCCATGGGACGTGTCAACTTCGACAAGTCCATCCACGACCGCAAGGGAATCACCGAAAAGGTGGAAATCATCACCGGAAGCAATCCGAAAGAATTGAAGAACTGGACCGTCTACAATTTCCCCGTGGATGCCTCGTTTGCGAAGAAAAAGAAGTATACCTCCGCAGGGGCGCAGACACAGCCTGCTTATTACAAAGCCACCTTCAAGCTGGACAAGACAGGCGACACTTTCCTCGACATGAGCACTTGGGGCAAAGGCATGGTGTGGGTCAACGGCCGTGCCATGGGGCGTTTCTGGGAAATCGGTCCTCAGCAGACCCTCTTCATGCCGGGATGCTGGCTGAAAAAAGGGGAGAATGAAATCATTGTTCTCGACCTCAAAGGCCCTGCCCGCGCTTCGGTGAAAGGTTTGAAGAAGCCTATCCTCGACGTGCTTCGCGAAAAAGCTCCCGAAACCCACCGTAAAGACGGCGAACACCTCAAACTGTCTACCGAGAAACCCGTGCACGAAGGAGCCTTCGAACCCGGCAACGGCTGGCAGGAAGTGCGCTTTGCACAACCTGTGAAGGGACGTTTCTTCTGCCTCGAAGCCCTTTCTCCGCAAGCCAATGACAACATTGCCGCCATAGCCGAACTGGATGTGCTGGGAGCCGACGGCAAGCCTGTATCCCGGGAGCATTGGAAAATCCGCTATGCCGACAGCGAAGAAACCCGTAGCGGCAACCGCACCGCCGATAAGATTTTCGACTTGCAGGAGTCTACCTTCTGGATGACGGTGGACAACACCGCTTATCCCCACCAGTTGGTCATCGACCTGAGCAAGGTGGAGACAGTGACCGGCTTCCGCTACCTGCCCCGTGCCGAGAAAGGCTATCCGGGCATGATTCGTGAATATCGTGTGTATGTGAAACCTGCTGACTTCAGCTATTAACCGTTTGATGAAGATGAAGAAATATGTTACCCTTTTGGCACTCCTCTTTGTAGGAGTGCTGGCTGGCTATTGCCAGTCTTCCGCTTACCTTTTTGTGTATTTCACCGGTAACCGGATGAGCGAAGAAGCCGTCTGCATGGCAGTCAGCCGCGACGGATACAACTACAAAGCGCTGAACGGCAACCGACCGGTGCTGGACTCCCGCGAGATAAGTTCTACGGGCGGAGTGCGCGACCCCCATATCCTGCGTTGCGAGGATGGAAAGACTTTTTATATGGTGGTGACCGACATGGTATCTGCCAACGGATGGGACTCCAACCGCGCCATGGTGTTGCTGAAATCGAAAGACTTGGTACACTGGACTTCGAGCGTGGTAAACATCCAGAAGAAATATCCCAACCAAGAAAACCTGAAACGGGTGTGGGCGCCTCAGACCATTTACGATAAGGAAGCCGGGAGGTATCTCATCTATTGGTCGATGAAGCACGACAACAATGCCGATATTATCTATTACGCCTATGCCAACAAGGACTTCACCGACATTGAAGGAGAACCGAAGCCGCTGTTCCTCCCCCGCTCGGGCAAGTCGTGCATCGACGGAGACATCATCTACAAAGACGGGCTCTACCACCTTTTCTATAAGACCGAAGGGCATGGAAACGGCATCAAGAAAGCCACTACCGCTTCCCTCACCTCGGGACAATGGAAAGAGTCGGACGACTATAAGCAGCAGACCCGCGAAGCCGTAGAAGGTTCGGGCATCTTCCCCCTGATAGGTTCGGACAAGTATATCCTGATGTATGATGTGTATATGAAAGGCAAATACCAGTTTACGGAAAGCTCCGACCTGGAGAACTTCCGGGTAATTGATAATGCTATCAGCATGGACTTCCATCCCCGTCATGGGACTATTATTCCCATTACGGAGAAGGAACTGAAACGGCTTTATAAGGCGTATGGCAAGCCGGAAGGAATTAAGGAGTAGGCATCACCCTTTTAATACTTCCGTCTTTCTCAAACTCCAGGCGGTCTATGCATACCTCGCGGTGTGTGCCCGGCTCATCCTTCAAGTGCTCTTTGTTGATGCGGTGGTAAACGATGAACCACTTATCCTTGCCGGGAACTTGGAGGATGGAGTTATGGGCGGGCCCGTAGATTCCTTTCTCCGGGTTCTGGCTCAGTATCACCGGCTGGGGCGCCACTTCAATAGGTCCTAAGGGCGAGCGGGCAGTTCCGTAAGCCACATGATAATTGGGTGAACCCGTATCATCCACCGACCAGAGGAAGTAATAGATGCCTTTGCGGTAAAATACATAAGGAGCTTCGCGGTAAGCATACGTCTGCAAAGTCCCTCCCCCGGGCGTCAGCACGCGGATTGTCTCTTCTTTAATAGAAAGCATATCTTCATTGAGTTCGGCGCCCGCCATATAACCGTTGCCCCAGTAGAGGAAACTCTTTCCGGATACGGGGTCGGTGAAGACATCCACGTCGATTTGTTGCCCACTTCCGGCGGGAGAAGAGGTGATGATGGGCTTACCGGAGTCGGTGAAAGGTCCGGTGGGAGAGTCGGCTACGGCTACCCCTATCTGTTTGCCGTTGTTGGTCACCGGGTTGGCGCTGTAGTAAAAGAAGTATTTATATTTCCCGTCTATCTTTTTCTCCTCGATGCAGGGCGCCCATGCGTTGCCGTTAGCCCATGCCACGTCCTTCTTCATGTCGAGGATGACGCCCTCTTCCTTCCATGCCTTTAAATCTTTGGACGAAAAGACTTTGAAGAAGCTTCCTCCCCAGCCGGGAAAGCCGTCGCTCGTGGGATAGATGTAGTAACGCTTTGTCTGGTGGGAGTACATCACTTCCGGGTCGGCATGGAAGCCGGGAAGGATAGGATTGTGCGAACCTTTGAGTTGGGCTGTGGCTTGCGTTGCCATCCCCGAAAGGCAGAGGCAGATAAAGCATGCCTGGATAAGTAGATGTTTCATGTTTCTTGGATATTAGTTTAATTGGATGCTGCAAAGTTAGGCTTTCCCCCTCTATCTTGGGCCTACATATTCGTCAAAGAGGGATAGTTATCGTTTGAAAGTGTATATTTTACCCTTGTTGACTTGTTTCTAACCCCTTTTTGAATGAATAGTGACTCCTTTTTATGCTTCGTTTGTGTCGCCTGAACAGATGAATAACTTAACTTTGTACTCGATAATCTTATAGAAGCAGTATATACCATGAAAAAACTAATTGTATTGTTTGTTGTTCTGTTTTCATCGTTTCAGCAAGCTCTTCTTGCTGCGGTTCACGAGGCGGTGAATGTTCCCGATTCAGTCTATCTGTTTTCTTTCGCTACTTCCGGAGACGACGGCCGGAGCGGTCTCCGTTTTGCCTGGAGCATGGACCGCGGGAAGTGGTTCGAAGTGGGAAGATACTTTGGCTACCTGCGTTGCGACTACGGTCGCTGGGGCTCGCAGAAGAAGATGCTCGACCCTTGCCTCAAGCAGTTGCCGGGCGGGGAATGGCTCTGCACCTGGAAGCTGAACGACCGTGACGGATACGGGCAGTCCACCTCCACCGACCTTATCTCGTGGACCTCGCAGCAATATCCCCGCGCTACCCGCGACTTTGAAGGACCGCGCCTGAAAGCCCTCATCGACGGGCAAGAGCAACGGGGCTGCATCAACCGCGTGGCATGGCAAACGGTGGACCGCCTCATCAAGAACTATGAATGGAACCAATACAGAAACTCCCTCTATGGCGAACGCCCCGTGCAGGATGGCGAGCGCTTTGCCGGGCTGAGACCGGTGAAAGCCACCTTCACCGCACAGCCCGAAGGAGCAAAAGCTATCAGCGACCTGTTGCTGGGCATTTTCTTTGAAGATATTAATTATTCGGCGGATGGCGGTCTATATGCCGAGCTGATTCAGAACCGGGACTTTGAGTATGACCCTTCGGACCGGGAAGGAGACCGCAACTGGAATAGCAAGCACTCCTGGACATTAAAGGGAGAGAATGCAACGTTCAGCATCGACACCGTGAGCCCCATCCATCCCAACAACCCGCACTATGCCGTGCTGGAGGCGGAGCAACCGGGCGCGGCGCTGGTAAATACAGGTTTCGACGGGATTGCCTTGAATGCCGGCGATAAGTACGACTTCTCTGTCTTTGCCCGCGTGCCGCAGGGAAAATCCAATAAGTTGGAGATTCGCTTGGTAGATAAAGAAGGAAAGGTGTGCGGGCAGACAGCCGTCACTGTTTCTTCCCGCCAGTGGAAGATATACAAAGCTATCCTGACAGCAAAGATTACAGGAGACACACATCTCGAGATTCTCCCCAAGTCGGCAGGAGAACTGAATCTGGATATGGTATCCCTGTTCCCCCAGAAGACATTCAAGGGGCGCAAGAACGGGCTTCGTGACGACCTTGCCCGGACGCTCGCCGGCTTGCATCCCCGCTTCGTCCGTTTCCCCGGCGGCTGCGTGGCACATGGCGATGGTCTGAAGAACATTTATCGTTGGAAGAACACAGTCGGCCCGCTGGAAGCCCGCAAGCCGCAACGCAACCTCTGGGGATACCACCAGAGCATGGGATTGGGATATTTTGAGTATTTCCAGTTCTGCGAGGATATTGGCACCGAACCTCTTCCCGTGTTGGCTGCAGGAGTGCCTTGCCAGAACTCCGCTTGCCACGGAGACCTGAGAGGAGGACAGCAAGGAGGTATCCCCATGAGCGAGATGGGAGCTTACATCCAGGACATCCTCGACCTGATAGAGTGGGCGAACGGTGACGCGCGAAAGACCGAATGGGGGAAAGTGCGTGCCGCGGCAGGACATCCGGAACCCTTCAACCTGAAATATATAGGTATCGGCAACGAAGACCTTATCACGGACATCTTTGCCGAACGCTTCACGATGATATACAACGCCATCCGTGAGAAACATCCCGAGATAACAGTGATAGGCACCGTAGGCCCCTTCAACGAGGGCACCGACTATGTGGAAGGCTGGAAACTGGCGGATAAGCTCGGCGTCCCGATGGTGGACGAACACTATTACCAATCTCCGGGCTGGTTCCTCCACAACCAGGATTTCTATGATAAGTACGACCGCAAGAAGACGAAAGTCTATCTCGGCGAATACGCCACCCATATACCGGAAAGAAAAGCCAATATCGAGACAGCCCTCACCGAAGCCCTCTACCTGACGGCGCTCGAACGTAACGGAGACATCGTTCGCATGACCTCCTACGCTCCCCTGCTTGCCAAGGAAGGGCATACGCAATGGAATCCCGACCTGATTTATTTCAATAACCGCGAAGTGAAGCCTACCACCGGATACTACGTGCAGCAGCTCTACGGCGAGAATGCAGGAGACGAATACCTCCCCGCACAAGTGGCGCTGGACAACGGCGACGACCGGGTGCGGAAGCGCATTGCCTCTTCCATCGTCCGCGATAGGAAGAGCGAAGACATCATCGTGAAGATGGTGAACCTGCTGCCTGTCGAGGTGAACGCCACTGTAGACCTTTCGGCAATGGGAGGCGTCCAGTCTCCGGCGGTGCGCACTGTCTTAAAAGGCAATCCGCAAGATACTCCTCTTCCCGTGGAAGACTCCATCTCTGTTTCCGGGAAGTTTGATTGTGCGCTCTCTCCTTATTCTTTTACGGTCATCCGCATCAAGAGCGCAGGTGCTGTAGCCAGATTAAAATAACCTTTAAAACATAGACACCATGAAGAAGATAGCCAATTCACTTCTTGCCTTGTTTTGCTTTACCGCCTTGGCGGCGCAAGACATCACTGTGAGCAGCCCCGACGGTAAACTGAAACTTGCCGTTTCGTGTCCCGATGCCGGGCAGCCTCTGTATTCCGTCACTTACAACGGGAAGACCCTGCTGGAACCATCTCCGCTGGGGATGAAGACAAACTTGGGAGACTTTGCCGGAGCGATGAAATGCCTGAAACATTCTACGAGGGAAATCGATACGGTGTATACCCAATCCCGCATCAAGGCGTCGCGCATCCATTATCGCGCCAACGAGCTCACTTGCCATTTGGAGAACGCCAAGGGGCAACCGATGGGGATTACCTTCCGCGTGAGCAACAACGACGTGGCTTTCCGCTACATCCTACCCCGACAGAAAGAGACGGGGAGCGTGAGAGTCCTTTCCGAAGAAACCGGTTTCCGTTTCCCCGGGCAGACCACGACTTTCCTGTGCCCGCAGAGCGACGCCATGATAGGCTGGAAGCGCACCAAGCCCAGCTACGAAGAAGAATACAAGGCGGATGCGCCGATGAGCGAACGCTCGCAGTACGGGCATGGTTATACGTTCCCCTGCCTGTTCCGCGTAGGAGAAGAGGGCTGGGTGCTGGTCAGCGAAACGGGAGTGGACAGCCGCTATTGCGGTTCCCACTTGAGTGACGTGCGTGAAGGAAACCTGTATACCATCGCTTTCCCCATGCCAGAAGAAAACAATGGCAACGGCACGGTTGAACCCGCCTTTGCCTTGCCTGGAACCACGCCCTGGCGTACCATTACCGTAGGAGAAACGCTACGTCCGATTGTAGAAACCACTGTCCTCTGGGATGTAGTGGAGCCTCGCTATGAGACCTCCCGCGACTACCGCTTCGGACGGGGCACGTGGAGCTGGATTCTCTGGCAGGACGGCAGCATCAACTATGACGACCAGGTGCGCTACATCGACTTTGCTTCCGCCATGGGATACGAGTACGTGCTGATAGACAACTGGTGGGACACGAATATCGGGCGCGACCGCATGAAGTCCCTTGCCGGTTATGCCCGCAGCAAGGGTGTGGAACTCTTCATCTGGTACAGTTCCTCCGGCTATTGGAACGACATCGAGCAGGGACCCGTCAACCGGATGGACAATTCCATTATCCGCAAACGCGAAATGAAATGGCTCCAAAGCCTGGGCGTGAAGGGAATCAAAGTAGACTTCTTCGGCGGCGACAAGCAGGAGACGATGCGCCTCTACGAAGACATCCTGAGCGATGCCGACGACCACGGGCTGATGGTTATCTTCCACGGCTGCACCTTGCCGCGCGGATGGGAGAGGATGTATCCCAACTATGTGGGCAGCGAAGCCGTGCTCGCCTCGGAGAACCTCATCTTCCAGCAACACTTCTGCGACCGGGAGGCTTTCAACGCGTGCCTGCATCCTTTTATCCGCAACACCGTGGGCAGCATGGAGTTCGGCGGCTGCTTCCTCAACAAACGGATGAACCGGGACAACAACGGCGGAAACACAAGGCGGACTACCGACGTATTCCAGTTGGCAACCACGATTCTCTTCCAGAACCCCGTGCAGAACTTCGCCCTTGCGCCCAACAACCTTCACGATGCCCCGTCGCTCTGCATCGAGTTCCTGAAAGAAGTGCCCACCACTTGGGACGAGACTCGTTTCATCGACGGCTACCCGGGCAAATACGTGGTTCTCGCCCGCCGTCACGGCAAGGAGTGGTATGTAGCGGCAGTGAACGCTACGGAAGAGACATTGAAACTGAACGTTCCCCTGCCTTTCTCCGCCAATGCCACAGTGACCTGCTACAGCGATAACAAGAAGGACCGCACTCCCCGCCACGAACCGGTCAGGAAATTGAGAAAAGACGGAATGATGAAGCTGGAGATACTTCCCGGGGGAGGGGTGGTGATGGTGTCACAATAAGCAGATAAGGAGGAGGCGCTCTTGCCAACTCCTTAAATTCTTTTTATCTTTGCCCTGCCAACAAACACTATACGTATGAGAAACATCGCAGCCTTTAGCCTTCTTCTTCTCTTTCTTTGCGTGTCTTTGCGCGCAGCAGAGAGTGCCCCCGTATACAGCTTGAACTTCAAGCAGCTATCCATCACCGACAACCTCCCTACCGATGAGGTGCAGAAAGTCTATCAGGACCGGGACGGCTTCCTCTGGTTCGCCACGCGCTACGGCTTCTGCCAGTACGACGGTTACCGCACTACCCTCTACAAGTCCAACCTTTATTCTCCCGGGCTGCTGACCAACAACAATGTTCTCAGCCTTGCTGAAGATGCGGACCACAACCTCTGGATAGCCACCCAGGAAGGACTCAATGTTCTCAATAAGAAGACGGGGGAGATGAAGAAATACTTCTCTCCTGCCATCCCGAACAACGTGGTGTCGTGCCTGCTCGTCACGCGTGACAATACCGTGTGGGTGGGGACCGATGGCGGGTTGTGCCGCTACATTGCCGAAACAGATTCTTTTGCCGTCTGTGCCGGAGAGGCGTCGGGGAATGTGCTTACCTACAATCCCATCAAGTCCCTCTACGAAGATTCCGAGGGCGACCTCTGGATAGGAACCTGGTCGGCAGGGCTCTACCGCTACGCTCCCCGCACGGGTAAGTTCTACGCCTATCCCCGGCTCAACGACCGCAACTCCGCGCATGTCATCTACGAAGACAGCAACCGCAACATCTGGGTGGGCAGTTGGGCATGCGGGCTCTTCCGCCTCAACCAGCCCAAAGACATGGAGCGCGTCTCTTATACCGCCTACGTGCACAAGGTAGGCGACGAACGCAGCCTTTCCGACGACATCGTCTATGCCATTGCCGAAGACCTTCATACCCGCACCCTCTGGGTGGGAACCCGCAGCGGGCTTAGCATCATGAAGCACGACGCCCCCGGCAACTTCATCAACTATAAGCCGAAGAATACCTCCTACCACATCCCTTGCGACGAAATCAACTCCATCATCCGCGATGCCCAAGGCAATATGTGGATAGGCTCCATCGGCGGAGGCGTCCTGATGACGGATACCCGCCGCTCGCCCTTTGCCCGCCATAGCCTCAACCTTTCCGACGAGGAGATTCCCGCCACGTCCGTCCGCGCGCTCTTTGTCGACCAGGAGCGCAACATCTGGATGGGCATCGGCACCTACGGGCTCGCCTGTCAGGAAGACAAGAGCGGGAGGTTCGTGCTCCATACCCATATACCTGAGTTCGCCGGCATTGCCACCGTGCCTACGGTCTATTCCATCCTCCAGCGCAAAGCGACGGGCGAGATATGGTTCGGCACCTACGACGGCGGCATCTTTATCTATCGCAAGGGAGAAAAGGTGCGCAACCTGCAACCGGACAACTGCGATTTCCTCGTCTCCTCCTGTGTTTCCGCTCTCTACGAAGACAAGCAGGGCAACTGCTGGATAGGCGGCAGGGGCGGCCTCAGCGTCAGCCTTGCCGATGGCGGAAGTTACCGCTTCGGCTGGATGGACTTCGGCGGCGGGCAGGGCAACGACTGGTTCTACGTCCGCGACATCATCGCCGACGCCGACGGAAGCATTTGGGTGGCGACGGCCAACTACGGCATCGTCCACATCACCGGAGACGTCCGCCATCCCGAGACCCTGCGGTATGAGAATCATAGCTACCGCAACGGCAAGCTCATTACCAACACCGTCCTCTGCCTCCACGTCGACCGCTCGGGCAAACTTTGGGCGGGAACGGAAGGAGGAGGGCTTTATCTCTACGACCCCGCCAAGAAGCAGTTCGAGGGGAAGAGCCGTGTGTATAACATCCCCGGCGACATGGTGGGCAGCATCGAGGAAGACGCCCGGGGCGACCTCTGGCTGGGCACCAATGCAGGGCTGGTGAGGCTCAATGCCCGGGCGGAAGGGCAAGGTACGGCGGTGCGTGTCTACACCACTGCCGACGGCTTGCAGGATAATTTCTTCATCGCCCAGTCTTCGTGCAACCGAGACGACGAGCTTTTCTTCGGCGGCTACAAAGGATACAACAGCTTCTTCCCCGGCGCCCTCGAAGAGCACCACCGCGAAGTGCCTTTCTTCATTACCGACATCAAGATATACAACCGTTCGTTCAGCTCCCTGCCTGCCGGGGTCCGCGGACAGATATCCCCCGTCATGCCTTCGTTCACGGACAGGATAGAGCTGCCTTATAAATACACCAACTTCACCATCGAGTTTGCCGCCCTCACCTACAAGAATCCCGGGCTCAACCAGTATGCCTACCGCCTCGAAGGATTCGACAAGGAATGGCAATACACCGATGCCGGGCGTCGCTTCGCCTACTATAACAACCTCAAAAGCGGCACCTACAAGTTCCGCCTCAAGGCTACCAACGAGAACGGCATCTGGAGCGGCTATGTCCGCGAGATTACCGTTGTCGTCCTCCCTCCCTTCTGGGCTACGTGGTGGGCTTATCTTATTTATCTTCTGGTGGTTGCCGTCATCATCTTCTACGTATACCGTGCCGCCCGCAACCGTATCTTGCTGCGCAACGAGCTCCGCCTGCGCGAGATAGAACAGGCAAAAGCGGAGGAACTCAACCATGCCAAGCTGCAATTCTTCACCAATATCACCCACGAGTTGCTTACACCGCTTACCATCATCTCCGCCACTGTGGACGAACTGAAACTTCTGGCGCCCAGCCACACCGACCTCTATGCCGTGATGGGCAGCAACGTCCGGCGGCTGATACGCCTGCTCCAGCAGATACTCGAATTTCGCAAGGCGGAGACGGGCAACCTCAAGCTCCGCGTTTCGCCGGGCGACATCGCCGCCTTTGTGAAGAACGAGGCGGAGAGTTTCCAGCCCCTTATCAAGAAACGCAAGCTGCACTTCTCGGTAGTCTGCGACCCGGAGTCCATCACCGGATACTTCGACACCGACAAGCTCGACAAGATACTCTATAACCTTCTCTCCAACGCTGCCAAGTATAACCGCGACGGCGGCTTTATCCAAGTCACCCTTTCGTATGACGACAACCGCGACTTCGTCCTCCTGCGTGTCAAAGACAACGGGAAGGGCATCTCCAAAGAGAAGCAGGCGACGCTCTTCAAGCGTTTCTACGAAGGCGACTACCGCCGGTTCAACACCATCGGCACGGGCATCGGGCTTTCGCTCACCAAAGACCTGGTGGTGCTCCACGAAGGTACCATCAGCGTGGAAAGCGAACCGGACCGGGGCACGGAGTTCACCGTCCGCATCCCCATCGACCGCTCTTACTACAAAGAAGAACAGGTGGACGATGAAACGATTCTTCCCCTGGCAAAGTCCATCTCTTATGCGGAGGAAGAAAGAGAAGCCGACGCCGCCCCTTCCGAAGAGCAGAAAACCCACACGCTGCTGGTGGTGGAAGATAACGAAGAACTGCTCCAACTCATGGTGCGCCTCTTGCAGCGCGACTACAACGTGCTGACCGCCGAGAACGGCAGGGAGGCAATCGTCATCGTGGAGAACGAAGATGTCGACCTCATCGTGTCGGACATCATGATGCCGGAGATGGATGGCATCGAGCTGTGCCGGTATGTAAAGGGCAAGATTGAAATCAGCCACATCCCCGTCATCCTGCTCACCGCCAAGAACAAGGAGGAAGACCGTGCCGAAGCCTACGAGGTGGGAGCCGATGCTTTCATCAGCAAGCCCTTCAACCTGGCCGTGCTGCATGCCCGCATCCGCAACCTGCTTAAATCGAAAGAACGCATGGCGCACGACTTCAAGAACCAGCTCGTCTTCGAGGTGAAAGACCTCAACTATACCAGCCTCGACGAGGACTTTATGCAGCGTGCCATCGATTGTGTCAACCGCCACCTCGAAGACTGCACCTTCGACCAGGCACAGTTCGTTGACGAGATGAAGACCAGCAAGTCCACCCTCTACAAGAAACTTAAGTCTCTCACCGGGCTCAACACTTCGGGGTTCATCCGTAACGTGCGCCTGAAAGCGGCGTGCCGCATCATGGAAGAGAAAGGTAACAGCGTGCGCATCTCGGAGCTAGCCTACACGGTAGGTTTCAACGATCCCAAGTATTTTAGTGCTTGTTTCAAGAAGGAGTTCGGGATGTTGCCTTCGGAGTATATCGAACGGTTTACGACGGGGGAGGGTTGAAGGCGGGGGAAATTGGAACGGGGGTGTTCATAGTTTCAGGCAAGGGGGCTATGGCACTACTTCATCAAGGTCAAAATAAAGCAGGCGGGTATGTTCGTTCGCGTCCTCTGTAGTAAGTGGTACAAAACCATTTTTCAGATAGAACGAGACGGCAGCTGTATAAGCGTCGACTGTGATAAAGCGACAGCCGGTCTTGTTATTTACGATAAAATAGCTCTTGATAAAGTCTATTAATTCTGAACCTATGCCACATCCTTTAACTGATAAATCGATTCCTAATCGGCATATCTTGACTGCGGGATAACTTTTTAGGCGTTTTTCATTAACGAAACGATGGCGACGAAAACGATTGAATTGAGTGGTATTCTCAAAATCAGTCAACGAAATACGGTCGTTAGCCAGGCTAAAGTAACCGATAGCCTGTTTGGTGTTACTTTCTACCACATAACTTACTGCCAATAATGCGTCCTGATATAAGACTGATTCATTTATAATAAAATCGTTCAGATCAACGTCTCCGCAATCGAACGATTCTACTTTTTCCTGTTTTTCCAATCGACGTATGGTGTGTATGTCAATGGAGAAATACCTGCTTTTTCTTCCAAATCTTGCTATAACTTAGAATTTTTCATAATCTTTTCATAATTCTTGATTCTGCGCTCTCGTTGTTCCGGTGTTTCTTTACGCCCCTCGGCCATGCGTGCCAGAAAACGTTGTGCATCTTTGCCGTGCAGAATCGGTGTTTCTTTAATGGGTCTTGCCATCTTGTTTCCTCCTTCCTTTTTCGGTTACTTTGCAAAGATAACAATGATTCGCCATAATCGTGTTCAGAATTAACTAATTAAGTTGAGAATTGGTGTTTTGTCTTTCTTCTCTTGATAGCAAAACCCCCAGAACACTAACTAAAAGACTTGAAATCCCTATTTCTCCTTACGCGCACTTCTTTTCAAACACTCGAAATAGAGAAATTCCAGGCACAATAAGCCTTCTCCTGCAAGCTGGCAAGCCCTTGTCACTGGCTTGAAGGCTCTTGTCCCCGGGGGTGAGTAGCCCTTGCCCCCGAGTGGGAAGCGCTTACCCGGCGGGTGGCAAGCCCTTATCAGCGAGGTGGCAAGCCCTTGCCCCCGGAGTGGAAGGGAAATTCCTTCGGTCCCGGCATGTTTTTGTTCTGAAATAAGAAAGACGGGCTAGGGAAATGGGCATGAATTTCCTGGTTTATCACAAGGCATGAACCTCTTGCTTTTATCGAAATGATTCCTAACCAGAAGGAGGACTTTCATTTTGTCTTTAGTATCTTCTCTTCTTTTTCTTCCAGTCGACAAGAGCGCTTCTTTGCTTCCATCTTGAATTTTCTTTAAGGCAAATTGCTGCGTTTTTTTCGACTAACCTGTAGCCGGGGCAGGAATAAACGATTCTCAGCCTGCTCCCGTTGACAAAGTGTCATTTTGCTAATCTGCCTGTCCCATTCGTTTATGCTTCTCTTCCCCCTGGGGTGGACTATTCTTTATACACAAGTCTCCCCCTTATCCGCAAGGTGTAACTTAATTCCCCGCCTTTGGAGGCGGGGCGAGGGGCGGTGGAAAAACAAGGAGTCTACCTATCTCTTCTACACAAAGTCTTAGTCACACTGTATTTGGAAATCTTCTAATCAGGATAATGCCGCATATGCTGCAAGATGTAAAAAATAAGGGAAATAAGGTAGGCTCCTTATCTTTCCACCGCCCCTCGCCCCGCCTCCAAAGGCGGGGAATTGAGTTACACCATGCGGATGGGTGGCGGGGTTGTGTATAAAAGGTAGTGATAAAGAGAAGATTGTTTACCTCGCCCTCCCTGGTTTTTGGGTCGAATTATAGCTCAAAAAGGGAGAATATCTAAAATTCTACCTGTAATAAGCATTCGTAGAAGAGATGTAAATGCTTGGTTGCTTACTTTTGCATAGGTGATTCGATCGACCGGACCACACGACAACTAATAATTTATTGTTAAATCTTAAAGTTCATACTAAATGGAAAAACGAAAGACCTTCCATGAAAAACGAATGGGAAAAAGGCTCCGGCTTTATGCGGCAGCGCTCCCGTTGCTTTTTCTCTTGATTCCTCTCAATGGGTATGCGGACGATGCTCCTGCTCCCGAGGTAGTGCAACAGAACCCGGTGAAAGTGACCGGGGTGGTAAAAGACACGAATGGCGACCCTGTTATCGGTGCCAATGTAATCGTAGTGGGCGACGCTCAAGGTACCATCACTGATTTGGATGGAAACTTCTCTCTCAATGTATCCAAGCCGGGTGCGAAAATTAAAGTTAGTTTTATCGGTTACAAAGACCAAGTGGTAACCGCAAAGAAAGGTATTAGTCTCAATATAGTATTAGAAGAAGACGCACTCACGCTGGGAGAAGTACAAGTAGTTGCCTATGGCGTACAGAAAAAGGTATCCGTTACGGGCGCCATTTCTTCAATGAAGGGAGATGATTTGTTGAAGACTCCCGCAGGTTCCATCTCTAACATCTTGTCCGGACAGGTGACGGGTATTTCTTCCGTGCAGTATTCCGGCGAGCCGGGAGCCGATGCGGCGGACTTGTATGTCCGCGGTGTGGCAACCTGGAACAATGCCAAGCCATTGATTCAGGTGGACGGAGTGGAACGGGAGTTCTCGCAAATCGACCCGAACGAGATTGAAAGCGTGACGATATTGAAGGATGCTTCCGCCACCGCCGTATTCGGTGTGCGTGGTGCAAACGGCGTTATCCTCATCACCACCAAGCGCGGTAAGGAAGGAAAGGCGAAAGTGTCTTTCTCCACATCGGCGGGTGTGAACGTGCGCACAAAGGACTTGGAGTTTGCCAACTCTTACCAGTATGCTTCCTATTATAATATGATGATGGTGAACGACGGCGGCGTGCCTGCCTTCAACGATGAGCAGCTGGAGACGTTCCGCACCCATTCCAATCCTATCCTGTATCCGGACATCAACTGGATTGATTACTGCATGAACAAGGCGGCTTTCCAGTCCCAGCACAATGTGAATATTTCCGGCGGTACGGGCAACATGCGTTACTTTGTTTCCGCAGGTATGTTTACCCAGGGCGGTATGTTCAAGCAGTTCAATGCTACGGACGATTTCAACTTCGACTACAAACGCTACAACTACCGGGCTAACCTGGACTTTGATGTGACGAAGTCCACTTTGCTTTCCGTAAATATCGGCGGGCGCATAGATACCAAACGTACTCCCGAATCGGGCGAAGACCAGAACCAGTTGTTCCGTAAGCTGTATTGGGCGGTTCCGTTTGCCGGTGCCGGCATTGTGAACGGGCAGCGTGTCGTTTCCAATGGCGATTATCTTCCCTTCACCGGGAGCGACGGTTTGGCTTCTTATTATGGAAAAGGCTTCCGCTCTAAAACCACCAACGTGCTGAACGTGGACATAGCATTGAACCAGAAGCTCGACTTCATCACCAAAGGCTTGTCCGTTAAGTTGAAGGGTGCCTACAACTCTGAGTATTCCAATGTGAAGAAGGCAAGCTCTTCTATTGCTTATTATACGCCTGTGATTAGCGAGAACGGTTCGGTATCGCTGAGAAAGAACGGCTCCGACTCCCAACTCAACTATTCGGACGGAGACTTCGGGAAAGGGCGCAACTGGTATATGGAATTGGCACTGAACTATGCCCGCAAGTTCGGCGACCACAACGTAACGGGGCTTTTCCTCTATAACCAGTCGAAGAAGTACTATCCTTCCGAGTATTCGGATATTCCTTCCGGATATGTGGGCTTGGTGGGACGTGTCACGTATGACTGGAAAACGCGTTATATGGCAGAGTTCAATGTCGGTTACAATGGTTCGGAGAACTTCCGTCCGGGCAACCGTTACGGTCTCTTCCCTGCCGGTTCGCTGGGATGGGTGGTAAGCGAAGAACCCTTCTTCGAGCCCCTCAAAAAGGCGGTGAGCTACCTGAAGCTGCGTGCCTCGGTAGGTATGGTAGGTAACGACGTGTCACAGCGCTTCCTCTATCTTCCCGACTCCTATGTGTATGGCAGCGGCGGTTACTTCTTCGGACAGAACGTGGGCAGTGCTTCGAGCGGAGCTTACGAGTCGTCCCGCTCCAATCCCGATGCCAAATGGGAGACTGCCGTCAAGCAAAACTACGGTGTAGACGCCACTTTCTTCTCCGAACGCTTCACCGTATCGGTGGATTACTTCAAGGAACACCGCCGGGATATTCTTTCCAAGCCCGATTATCTGCCTTCTATCCTGGGAATGTCGCTTCCGTCCGTCAACGTGGGAGAGACGGAGAACCAAGGTTTCGAAGTGCAACTGAAATGGAACGAGACTTTAAAGAACGACTTCCGCTACTGGGCGAACTTCAATATCTCCTTTGCCCGCAACAAGATACTTTATAAGAATGAAGTAGACCAGAATGAACCGTGGATGTATGAGACGGGCCGCCGCATCGGTTCGCGTTCCATGTATAAGTTCTGGGGATTCTATGACGAAACGGCCGACGCCCGCTACCAGCAGGAATTCGGACGTCCCATTGCCAGCCACGGTATCACGTTGGTTCCCGGCGATTGTGTATATGTCGACTTGAACGGAGATGGCGAAATCAACAGCAATGACGCCACCCGCGACATCGGTTTCACGGATGCGCCCGAATATACCGCCGGTTTGAATGTCGGCTTTAGCTGGAAGAACTTCGACTTCTCCATGCAATGGACCGGCGCCTGGAACGTAGACCGTATGTTGAGCGAGTTCCGCCGTCCGTTGGGCGATACGAATGACAAGGGTTTGCTGCTCTACCAGTACGAGAATACCTGGCGTTCGTCTGCCGATACTTTCACTGCAAAGTTTCCCCGCGCATCGAGCTCCCACGCGTCTAATAACTACAATGCCACCTCGGACCTTTACCTGATTAACGCCAGCTATTTGCGTCTGAAGAACGTGGAAATAGGTTATAACTTCAATCTCCCCTTTATGAAGAAGATTAAGTTGAACGATTGCCGGCTGTACGTGAACGGGTACAATTTGCTCACCTTCACCGGATTCCAGTGGGGCGACCCCGAATCGCGGCAGAGCGACCGTCCCAATTATCCGTTGACGCGTGTCTTTAATATTGGTTTAAAACTTGGATTCTAATACTTAACAATATGATGAAACATCTAAATAAATGGTTTATTGCGGCGTTTGTGGGTGCGGCAGCCTCCATGTCCGTCTCCTGTGTAGACCCGGTGAAATTCGGTGATAGCTTTCTGGAAAAGGCTCCCGGTGTGGCTGTCACGCAAGATACTATCTTCAGCAAGGCGGAATACGCCCGCGGCTTTTTGTGGAATACCTATACCAAGCTCTATTACGGGCTGCCTTCTTATTGGAACCAGGTGGACGGCAAGATGAATATGGGTATGTTCGAGACCCTTTCCGATTGCTGGCATAGCCATCTGAGTTGGGACGGAGTGAACCGTAAATACTACTCCGGCGCCTACAAGGCAGGTGACGAAGACAGCTCCGACGATACGCGTTTCGGCTATACGAAGGAGAATTGCTGGCAAGCTATCCGCGCGGCATGGGTATTCATAGAGAATGTAGACCGCGTGCCCGATATGGATGCCGACGAGAAAGCGCGCCTGGCAGCGGAGGCGAAGGTGATTGTGGCTTCGCGCTATTTTGATATGTTCAGGCACTTCGGCGGGCTTCCGCTCATCCAGAAATCTTATAACGTGGAACCTTCATACGAGTTGCCGCGCGCCACGGTGGACGAAACGGTGAAATACATGGTCCGGCTTCTGGATGAAGCGGCAGGTGTATTGCCGTGGGATTTGGGAACGGACGATGCCAACTGGCAGGGACGCTTTACCAAAGCTGCCGCTATGGCTCTGAAATGCAAAGTGCTCTTGTTTGCCGCCAGCCCCTTGTTCAATGACAACGTGCCCTATTGCATGGAAGAACCGCAGGAGGCCGTCGTCAATCACCACGTATGGTATGGCGCTTATAAGCCGGAACTGTGGGACCAATGTTACCAGGCTTGCTTCGATTTCTTTAAAGAACTGGACAGCAACGGGTATTACCAACTCGAGCAGGCTTCGGGTACAACCGTTGCCGACTACCGCACTGCTTATAGCAAAGCCTACTTCAACCGCGAGGATAATAAGGAACTCCTGATTTCTACCCGTATTTTCGGTAAGCTCAACAGCGGGGACATCTGGAAGTTTGTTTTCTATAGAGAAAAGGCACACTCCGACGGAGCGGTTATCGGAGGATACACCCCTACGTTGGAATACATGGAGATGTTCCCCATGGCGGATGGCACACCCTTTGTCTGGCCCGATAAGAATGCTGCAGGAGACTTGTTTTATGCCAAGAACAATGATGCGCAACCCGTACGCGACCCGCGTTTGTATGAAACGATGATGGTCAACGGTTCCCGCTTTGGCGACCATACTGCCGAACTTTGGATTGGAGGACGCGATAACATCTACGACACGCAACAGGAAAGCGGCTTCTTTGCCACAGGCTTCGGATGCTATAAGTTCTATAAAGAAGACGGCATCAAAAGTATCGGTGGAAAATATGTGGAATGGCCCTACCTGCGCCTGGCAGAGATATACCTCATTTATGCCGAGGCGCTGCTGAAAGCAAAGAATGACTTGGCGGGAGCCATCCAACAAGTGAATAAGGTGAGGGCACGTGTGGGGCTTGGCGATTTAAACGCTTGCAACCCCGATAAGCACCTGACCACCAATGCAGATGCCCTGCTCGAAGAAATCCTCCGCGAGCGTGCCTGCGAGTTGGGGCTGGAAGATGTCCGCTTCTTTGATATGATTCGTTACAAGCGCGCCGATTTGTTCCAGAAGCAACTGCATGGACTGAGAATTTACCGCAACGACGGAGGCGGCAATACTCCCTGGTCGGGGTCTACCGGAAACTCTGCACAATATCCGCAGAAACCCTCCAGCTTTACTTACGAGAAGTTCCCGTTGAACAACAGCGCCCGTTCCTGGTGGACCAACTTTAGCCCGAAATGGTATCTGGCGGCGTTCCCGCCCTCGGAAGTGAACAAGCATTACGGGTTGACTCAGAATCCGGGGTGGCATTAATTAAGATGAAAAACAATGAGTAATCACGAATAATATGAAGAAACATAGAATAATAGCTTTTGCGATGTTAGTTAGTGCCTGCCTTAACGGATGGTCGCAAGGCGAAGGCAATATAACCGGTAAGGTACTGGATAAGAAAGGCAACCCGGTGGCAGGTGCGTTGGTTTCGATAGAAGACAATCCGTTGGTAAAGGTTGCCACGGATAAAGACGGTCGCTTCAACATCAACGCCGGCAAAGAAAGCACGCTTAGAGTCCGCACAGGGGATGATGCAACAAAGACGGCGGTAGCCAAACCCGGGAAGTTGGTGACTATTGTCATGGACTTTGCGTCGGAAAAAGTAAACTATGGCTTTGGCTTGCAACAGACCAATGCCGAATCCACCGGCGCTGTCTCTACGGTGTATGCGGAGAATATAGACAACCGTTCCGCTTTCAATATCGGAAACTCCCTTTTCGGTAACGTGCTGGGACTGACTACTATGCAGACCACAGGAGTAGTGTGGGAGCAAAAATCGTCCATGTACATCCGCGGCCTGAAGACGTTGAATGGAAACAATGGCATTCTGCTTGTAATAGACGGACTGGAAAGAGATAATAACTGGAATGCGCTCAACTACATCACTCCCGAAGAGGTGGAATCCGTGAGCGTGCTCCGTGACGCGGCAGCTTTGGCGCTTTACGGATACCGCGGAGTAAACGGTGTGGTCAATATCGTGACCAAGCGGGGAAAATATGATACGCGTGAAATCAGTTTCTCTTATGACCATGCTTTTAATTACCTCTCTTCTACGCCCGGGACGGCGGATGCCTATACGTACGCAAGCGCTTTGAACGAAGCATTGGCCAACGATGGAAAATCCCTACGCTACTCCCAGGATGAACTGAATGCTTTCAAGAGCGGCAAGTATCCTTATCTTTATCCCAATGTGAACTGGTGGGATGAGGTATTGCGCGACCGGGGGACATCGGACATCGCTACGTTAAGCTTCCGCGGAGGTTCCACCAAGATGCGTTACTATACGATGATGAACTTGCAGAACAACCGGGGATTCATCAAGAACTACAATGCCAATCCCGACTACTCTACTCAGGAGAAGTATTCGAAAGCGAACTTCCGTACCAACCTTGATATTGACCTCAGCCCAAAGACGAAGATGCAGGCTAATATCCTGGGAGTACTGAATGAGTTCAGCCGCCCCGGTATGGGGAGCGATAACCTCATTTATAAACTGTATACCGTGCCCTCGGCAGCTTTCCCTATCCGTACCGAAAACGGATTGTGGGGAGGTAACTCTACGTGGGGAGAAAACATGAACCCGGTAGCACTGGCACAAGGACGTGCCTATTCGAAAGGGCATACCCGTGCGTTGTATGCCGACATGTCATTGCGCCAAGATTTGTCGTCCGTCACTAAAGGTTTGGGGGCTGCGGTCCGCATGGGCTATGACAACATTGCTTCTTATTGGGAAAACCATACGAAGAGCTACCGCTACGGCATGCAGACAGTAGCTAAATGGGAAAACGGCGAGCCTGTGGAGTTTAAAGATTATACGGCGGGAACGGATTCCGAAATGTCGGGCGACAGCAAGCTGGATTGGCAACACCGTTCTTTTAACTTCCACGCTAACCTGGACTGGCAACGCCAACTTGGAAACCATAGCATTTACTCCATGCTGCTATATACTTATAAGTATGACAATGCCAACGGGACCAATAACACATTCTATCGCCAGAACGCCGGGTGGTATACCCATTATGGATATAAGAGCCGTTATTTCGTGGACTTTACTCTTATGGGCTCTGCGTCCAACCTGCTCGAAACCGGCAAGAAGTGGCATCTCTCTCCCACGGCGGGCTTGGCATGGGTGATTTCCAACGAAGGATTTATGAAGAGGCAGAACGTAATCGACTTCATGAAGTTGCGTGCCTCCTTCGGCATACTGAACACAGACAATATCCCTACGAACGGTTATTGGAATGAAACGGTGACAGGCGGTAACGGCTATCCCGTGCAAGACAACTTCGGCGGCGACGGTGGTTGGCAGGAAGGGCGTTTGCCTTCTTTGAACGGTACAACCGAGAAAGCCTACAAGTATAACGGCGGATTGGACCTGACGTTGTGGAAAGACCTCACCTTGACGGTTGATGGCTTTTACGAGAGGCGTTCGGATATTTGGGTAAGCTCCGCAGGACAAAACTCTTCCGTGCTGGGTGCATCCAGTGCTTACGTGAACGGAGGTATTGTAGATAGCTGGGGCACCGAAATCGGGCTGACTTATAACAAGCGGATAGGAGATTTCAACTTGAACCTCGGCGGAACGTTTACCTTCAACCGGAGCAAGGTTATAGAAATGATGGAAGAGCCTCAGGCGTATGATTATCTGCGCGCTACCGGAAAAGCCGTTGGGCAGATATTCGGTTTGCAAGCCATAGGGCACTTCGTAGACCAGGAGGATATTAACAACAGCCTTCCCCAACAGTTCGGTCCGGTGAAGCCGGGTGACCTGAAGTATAAGGATATAAACGGTGACAATGTGATTAACGACAATGATATGGTAGCGATGGGGTATAACTCAACTTGCCCTGAGATCTATTATTCATTCAATTTAGGCATGGAATGGAAAGGATTCGGCTTCAATGCGCAATTCCAGGGAGTCGGCAATTATACGGCTTACCTCACTTCCAACATCTATCGCCCGCTGATTGATAATACGACCATTTCCAATTATGCGTATAACAACCGTTGGACACCGGAGAATCCCGGAGCGCGTTTCCCGCGTCTGACGACGGAAGTTGTAGATAATAACCTAAGGAACAGTTCTGTATGGCTGGCGGATCGCTCTTTCCTCAAATTACGCAATTGTGAGGTATATTATAAGCTCCCTTCTTCTTTCCTGGGCAAGATAAGGATGAAGAATGCCAAAGTATACGTAAGGGGTGTCGATCTGCTTTGTTTCGACCACATCGATATTACTGATCCTGAAGCAATGGGTACATCCTATCCGGCTACCCGCTCCGTCCATGTCGGATTGTCTGTGGGTTTCTAAGGTATGAAGCGTTTAACTTTATAAAAAGAACAATATGAAACTGAAAAATATATGTCTGGGTATGATGTGCGTGGCAACCTTGTCGGCGTGTAGCGACAAGATGGACTATCACGAGTATACCTTCTATGGAAAAGAGTATGTTTTCTCCGACTTTAGCCGTACGGCGGGATTTGTGAACAACATTTATTCCTATCTCGATTCGGATTTGCCAAGCCTGACCTCCTTCGCTTCTGCTTGCGACGAGGCGGAGATGGCGGTATCTTATTCGTCGGTATTCGACTTTACGAATGGTAATTGGTCTCCCTTGAATCCCTATTCTTTCTGGACTTATTATTCGGGGATACGTGCAGCCAATTATTTCCTCCAGGAATGTCCTGATCTGGACTTCTATGAACAGCGTTATGCGCAGGACTACGAGGCGCAGATGAATCGTTTCAACCGCTATCAGTACGAGGTCCGTTTGTTGCGCGCATATTATTATTTCTATTTGGTCCGTGCTTATGGCGACGTGCCTTTCACCACCCGGGTGCTGACCGAAGCGGAAGCAAACAGTTTGAGCCGCACGCCCGCAAGCGAAATCTTTGATTTTATAGTGAATGAGTGTGACGCTGTAGCTCCCGAACTTCCGGTGTCTTATACCGCTTTGGAGAACGACGCGGCAAACGGAACCAATCCCGAAACCGGCCGTGTCACCCGAGGAATGGCATTGGCCCTCAAAGCCCGTACTTTGCTCTGCAGGGCGAGCAAGCTATTTAACGAAGACGGAAACAAGCAGCTCTGGAAAGAAGCGGCGCTTGCTTCAAAAGACGTGATCGACTATTGTGCTGCCAACAATATCACCTTGGGCAAGTACACCGACCTGTGGGGAGCCGACAACTACAAAGCTTCCGAAGTAATCTTTGCCCGCCGGGTGGGAGACACGAATTCTCCGGAATACTATAACTTCCCCGTAGGTATGGAAAACGGAAACTCCGGCAACTGTCCTACCCAAACCTTGGTAGATGCGTATGAAATGCAGAACGGGAGTACTCCTAATCCGAATGATCCATATACCGGAAGAGACCCGCGTTTGAAGATGACCATTGCCGTCAACGGCGATAAATGGCCCAACACCAATCCCGATCCGCTGGAGACTTATATCGGAGGCAGAAACGGTGCGCCCGTTCCCTATGCTACTCCCACAGGCTACTATCTGAAGAAGTATCTGGATGCTTCCATCGACATCAGTGCAGGTACGGGTACCGGCGGCAAGCGCCATAGCTGGATTACCTTCCGCCTGGGAGAGTTCTACCTTAACTATGCCGAAGCCCTCTTCCACTACCTCGGTTCCGCCGATGCCAAAGACGCCACCTTCACGATGTCGGCACGCGAGGCGGTCAACGTAGTGCGCAACCGCTCGGATGTGAAGATGCCCGGATTTCCCGAAGGCATGAGCAATGCCGACTTCTGGACCCGTTACAAGCGCGAACGCATGGTGGAACTGGCATTCGAGGGACATCGTTTCTGGGACATCCGCCGCTGGAAAGAAGGAGGAGTGAAAAGTATAGACCGCATGGTGATTACGAAAAAGGCGGATGGTTCGTTTGCTTATAAGACGGTTACCAAGCCGCTCGTATGGGACGACAAGATGTATTTCTTCCCCATCCCCGACTCCGAAAGACGTAAGAATCCCAACCTGGTCCAGAATGCCGGTTGGTAAGGAAAAGTCTGTTTAACTATTAAAGACAACTAAGTATGAAACTAAATATGAAATATATGATTGCAGCATGGGCAGTGGTTTGCCTGGCAGCCTGCGATGATAATCTGGAAACTTTTGAAGTAGCGGGGTCCACGGCGGTCCCCGTTGCTATCGAACCTTCGACGGTGAAGTCCGAAGCTCTGCCGGGACAAATCCTGCTGACGTGGGAAGCGCCCGAAGGCGAGTATGCTTATCTGCAAGTGAAGTATTACGACCCTTTGCAGAAGAAAGACATCTATAAGATTGCTTCACCCGGTACTACGGAGATGCTCATCGAGAACACCCGCGCCCGTTTCGGCGACTACGTTTTCTATTTGCAGACCTTCAATGCAGCCCACGAGGGTGGTGAGATAAAAGAGGTGAAGGCGAAATCGGGTGCCATGCCTGCTACGTTGACAGAGGTAAGCCGTACCAAAGTGGCAGTGACAGCCGACCAATTGAGCACCAATGCGCAAGAACCCACCGAAGGACCTATCAAGAACCTGGTAGACGGAAACGGCGGTACATTCTTCCATACCCGTTGGAGCAATCCGCAAATACCTCTTCCCCACTACATACAGATTGACTTCAAGGAAGAACACGGTGACTTCGCCATCTACTACCAGAACCGGAAAGATAATACATGGACCTCAGACGGGCGTCCCAGTTTTGTGGAATTGCAGATTAGCACCGACGGAGAAAATTGGGAAACGGTAGGGACTCTTTCGGGACTGCCTAGCTCGCATAGCAGTGAGTATACCTCGGATTTTGTGATGCCGGGAAAGAA
Organism: Bacteroides ovatus; assembly: GCA_030844565.1. Taxonomy (GTDB): domain Bacteria; phylum Bacteroidota; class Bacteroidia; order Bacteroidales; family Bacteroidaceae; genus Bacteroides; species Bacteroides ovatus_A. The sequence continues at coordinate 38,192 of JAUUNK010000001.1, read as the reverse complement.
ATACACTCACTTCCGTTTCCTGGTGACAGCTACCACGGGAAATACATCCTACTTTAATTTGGCGGAATTTGCCTTCTACGACGTAGTGGTAGATACTTACGATCCGGAAACCGTACCTTTAGATTAAAAACGATTCATAAAGAGACAAGATTATGAGAAACAATATAAAATGGATGGCAGCTCTTTGCATGGTTGCCTTTGCCACCACTATTTACGGTTGCAACGACGATGAGGACAGAAGTTACGACGGCGCCCTGGACCTCAATATACTGAACCTGACCCAGGCGCGTGCTGTGTGGGACGGCGCAGAGTGCAATATCAATGCCGCCCTTTCAGTGAAGGATGGCGTAGTAAAGAACCTCACTTATAAATTGGATATTTCTCTCTATCAGGAGCGAAAGGCGGGGAAAGATGCCACCGTGAAGCTTTCTGTCGATAAAGATACACTATCCAAAGCAATTGCCCTTGCATCCACCGGCGGCATTTATGCCAAATATCAGGGAGTGGAACTGTTGCCCGAGGGATGGTATTCTTTATCTTCCGAAGACCTTACCCTGCGTGCCGGAAGTACGAAGTCGGATGCCGCGTCTGTCACCGTTTACTCTTCCATGCTGACCGATTATGTGCAGGAGAAGAAGGAAGATAAAGTCTTCGTATTGCCTTTGAAAATATCGGATTCCTCTTCTTACCGGATTAACGACCATACCGATGCTTTGATGCTCTTCCTGAATGTGACCTATATTGAACCGGAACATCCTGAAGACTACGTTGCAGATACGGAAGGCGTTCCCGATGACCATACTTTGGAGAACGGCATGAAGTTACTCTGGCACGACGAGTTCAACGGTACCGGCGCTCCTAATAAAGAAATATGGAGGTTCGAGACGGGATTTGTCCGGAACGAAGAAGACCAGTGGTATCAGGAAGGAAATGCCCTGATGAGCGATGGCACACTGGTGATTGAAGGAAAAAAGGAAAGGGTGAAGAACCCTAACTACCAGTCGGGCAGCGGCGATTGGAAGAAGAACCGCGAATATGCCGAATACACTTCTTCGTGTATCGTTGCCACCGGAGGCTATGCTTTCAAGTACGGCCGCTTAGAGGTGCGCGCCAAGATACCTACCGCACAAGGCGCATGGCCTGCTATCTGGTCCACAGGCAACTGGTGGGAATGGCCTTTGGGAGGCGAGATTGACATCATGGAGTTCTACAAAGAAAAGATTCATGCCAATCTGTGTTGGGGAGGCAATAGCCGTTGGAACGGTACTTGGAACTCGAAGAACCGTAACCTTTCCGAGTTCACCTCCAAAGACCCTGCATGGTCCGAGAAATTCCATCTATGGGTGATGGACTGGGATAAGGATTATATCCGTATCTATCTCGACGGTGAGTTGTTGAACGAAACTGACCTGAAAACTACTTTCAACAAGGGCGACCACGGCGCAGGGCAAGGAGGCTACGATAATCCTTTCTCCAACGATTACGAAGGTTTCGGGCAGTTGATGATGCTCAATCTTGCTATCGGAGGCATTAACGGCCGGCCGGTCAATAACAGTGCTTTCCCGTTAAAGTACTATGTAGACTATGTCCGCGTTTACCAGCCGCAGAAATAACCGGGAAAAGAAATAAATTACTCTAGGCACAAGTTATGCGGATTTTTTCTCTTTGATAGAGAGGATTCGCGTAATTTGCGCCTGACATCTCGATAACAACCATGTATTATGAAATGTAAAAGCCATATCTACATCCTATTAGCATTGCTGATAGGCTTCTCCCCCGGTTTGCGGGCGCAGGAGAGCCTGATTGTTCCGGGCGAAATCTGGAAAGACGACCGGGGAGAGCACATAAACGCCCACGGTGGCGGGGTCTTGTTTCATCAAGGGAAATATTATTGGTTTGGGGAGCACCGCCCCTCTTCAGGCTTTACGACGGAGGTGGGGGTGACGTGCTATTCTTCTACCGACCTGTGCAACTGGAAGTATGAAAGCGTGGCGCTTGCCGTCTCCGGTGAACCGGGGAGTGACATCGAGAAAGGTTGCATCATGGAACGTCCCAAAGTAATATACAATGCCCGTACGGGCAAGTTTGTCATGTGGTTTCATCTCGAACTGAAAGGAAAAGGATATGAGGCAGCCCGCGCCGGAGTGGCAGTGAGCGACTGCCCCGAAGGACCTTACTGCTTTCTTCGTTCAGGCCGTGTCAATCCCGGCATCTACCCGCAGAATATGCCGGAAAAGAACCGTAAGGCAAAGTTCGATGACACCAAATATAAAGCATGGTGGACACCGGAATGGTATAAGGCGGTGGAACAAGGGCTTTTTGTGAAACGCGACCTGGCTGGCGGTCAGATGTCACGCGATATGACTCTTTATGTCGATACCGACCACAAAGCCTATCACATCTATTCTTCCGAAGACAACCTGACCCTGCAGATTGCCGAACTGACGGACGACTACCTTGCCCACACCGGGAAGTACATCCGCATCTTCCCCGCAGGGCACAACGAAGCACCGGCTCTTTTTAAAAAGGACGGCACGTATTGGATGATTGCCTCCGGCTGCACAGGCTGGAAGCCCAATGAAGCACGCCTCATGTCCGCCCCTTCCATCTGGGGACCGTGGAAGCAATTTCCTAATCCTTGCATCGGCAAAGACGCTTCTATCACTTTTGGAGGGCAGAGTACCTACGTGCTGCCGTTGCCCGACGGTCGTTTCGTGTTTATGGCGGACGTCTGGCGTCCTCAGAACCTGATGGATTCCCGCTATATCTGGCTCCCTATCCGTTTTGATGCAGAAGGGAAACCGATAGTGGAATGGATGGATAAATGGACAATTAGGCGGTAAAAAGAATGGTCTCTATTTTTTTGATCGATAAGCAGCCGTTTATATTCTCCGGATGCACTACTTCTGTGGTGTAGATACTTAATATCATGAAGATTTAAAAAAGATGTGTAGAAAGAATAGGGTATTAAAGGGAGAGGATGCAGCGTTCAGCATCGACACTGTAAGCCCCATCCATCCCAACAACCTGCACTATGCCGTGCTAAAGGTGGAGTAACCGGGCGGAAGTGCCCTGTAGAATGCCTGTATACCGCCTGTTTGCAGGGCATATATACTCAGCACGCTGGCTATATATACTCAGCGTGCTGGCTATATATGTCCAGCACGCAGGATATATATACCCTGCGTGTTGGGTATAGATGCCCAATAAAGTGCAGATGGTGAGGGAAAGGATTATTGACTTTATTTTATACCCACGGCAGTCAACACTTTCCGTTGCTTGCCATCACTACCTTTAATTGTTTCTTTTCCGTTGACAAGCATACATGACGACCCGCCTCCATCTAAATTTAAAGCCTCTGTACAACCCAGATCCTTCATGATGGTAGCTACGTTGGCGGTAGTCAATCCTGCTACTCCTTCTGTCATGTTTCTGCCTTCGCATACAAAGATAACCATTTTCTTATTGTTTGTATATCCAATGGCGGTACGAGGTTGATTAGATGCGGCAGAGATATTCAACATTTCCTGTACATACGTATTTTTGATTTCGCCTCCGTGCAGTAAAACTGTCACTCCTCCGATACCGGTGGTTGCTTCCAATGCCTTCGCACCCTTGGGGAAAGTAGACGACGGTGCCGGAAGGGGAGCTTTTTTTATATCATTATCAGCAGGGGCGGGGTAGCAGTAATTGATTCCATCGGAACCTTGATAGGTCCATGTGGTTTGAAATGTTCCATCTTTCATCTGACAGAAAGCTCCCAAAGTCGGATACCACATCGTAACCCAGTCCTCCGAATAATAATTCTGATTGGGAGCTAATAGTTGGCCGTTGCGAATTACCAGATTCTGTGAGTAATAGAACCCGCCGCTGGCGAAGAATAATCCGCCATTAATAACTATAGGATCTTTGGAAGATTCATAAAATTCCGAAGGAGTATTCAATGTCTTCCCCCCATATCCATTAGCTTCTTGTGAAAAAACAATATCTCCCAGAACTTCGAACTTCGCTTTAGTCATATCGGCAACAGCTATATATGCAATGGCCTTCTTTCCGGCTAAATTCTCAGGAGATTTGTATACCTGAATATAATCGGGAAGTTTACCGGGATTATCGACAGCCGTCCATCCCTGTTTTATAATATCGGGGTTCAGGTCTTTTTCTTCGGTATCCTGATCCCATTCCCACGGATGATCCGGGTAGTTTTCCCCTCCACATGAACATACGGAAAAAGCAAATAAGGCTGTTGCTAGTAAATATAATTGTTTGATTCTCATAATTCTGTTCTCCAAAAACATTTTAGTTTAGTAAATAATATCGTTATCAGTAAGGTCAGAGAAGTCACAATGACTCCTCTCAGAAAGCCAAGCCAGGCATTTTCATTCAAATAAGACAGGTAAGTTTCCAGTCCTGCGAGGTTTAATATCGGCAATACGAACAGTTGGGTGGATGCGTAAGCAATCATCGGATTCTTTCCAGAGGGAGCTGCCTTTTCTATATTTGTTACCTATTGAAAAGGGGAAGGCAGCTCCCATGGCAAACAAGAAAAAGGGAAACACGAGGTCTACCCACGTGATGCCATATATGGAACCATCGTAAGAATCGCATATCCCCGAAAGGCATCCAAAAAAGAAGCTCGTATATTACTGTTCATATTTCAAGGAACAAGAAACGTTTCATTATCTCTTTATTTAGAAATTGTTTGCAGGTAAACATTACCGAAGCGGTCTGTTACCTTAATTTCTATGTTAGCTCTCGGTTTTTTAGGAGTGGCACGAAACAAGTGACCGGTGTTTGCTGCCGATATCCAGCTTTGCATGGTTCTTTTCTTGTCCGTACATACTTTGTGTGCATAAGGGTCGATTCCTGTATATTGAGTCATTGCCCCCATTACTTTCCCGTTTTCCAGCCATTCCACTTTCCAGTTCTTATCCCAGTTCCATACGTTTGCTATGATGTCTTTGGGAAACTCCTTGGATGTTCCTGCTCCGTAACCGCGGAATTGGTAATCTTTCGGATGACCGGCACTTTTATAATACCATTTCACCTGATTGCCGTCTACTTCATAGACTCCGTATCCTTGGGGAGTTCCGTCTATGCAGACATCTGCATGCCACCAAATGCCGCATACGGCAGCTGTGTTATGTTCCATCTGATGGTCGTTGAATACGATATTGGAGTTAGAATGAAGATGTCCCGTCAGAAAGTGGGTTTCATATCCGTCCAATAATCGGTGAACAGATTCGGCATTGATCGTTTCTCCCGCCAGCATGCCGTAATCGTAGTTGAAAGGTCTTTTCTGTTCCGTTATCCGGGTGGGGATGTGTGCAATGAAGAATATGAGTGTGCCTTTGGGTACATACGATAAATCTTCTTCCAGCCATTTGAAAGTGGTTTCATCCACATAACCGATGTAGAAGTATTCACGTCCCACATAAAAGTTGTTGTTTATAACAATATAGTGGACATTTCCTTTGTTGAACGAATAATGGGTAGGGCCGAAATATCCTTCGAAAGTCCGGTACGATGTTTCATGAGTAGCTCCGTTACAATCGATGTCGTGGTTACCGATAGCGCGGTATATGGGTATATCCAGTTTCTTCGCTTTATTTATATAAGGTGGAAAGAAAGTAGCTGGTGTGTCCCAGAAGGTATCTCCACAATTCAGTCCGAATACATCACGATCGGTATGTTGGTCGATTAATTGTTTATAGTCATCGACGATGGGGGTGTACAAATCCCAATGTTCTTTCAAGCCGGCTTGTACATCTGCTTCCAGTACAAACAGATGTTTGCTGTCATCTTTAGGATTCTTCTTCAGGCGGAAGTTATATTCATTTGTCTTGCCCAGATCGATTTCCTGATAGAATCTGGGAATGGTCTGTTCGCAGTCAGTCAGGTATCCGGCGGGAGTTGTGATATATACAAAGCGTGTATCTCCGAGATTTGGCAGATGATAGATGCCGTTCTTGTCTGTAGTGACGCAACGCAGTCCGTCTGTCACTACCACATTGGCTATGCCTTTGCCGTCGCAGGTAACGGTTCCTTTAATCATTCGCGCTTCATCATTCAGCTTGTTTTCATCCAGTGCTTCTTTTAGTTCGTCCCACCATCCGTTACGGATAATATGTACAATATCAAAAATCATCACACCGTCCGATTCTTTCAGATTCATGCGTACTGCCTTCTGAAACTGATTTACATCCCGTTTGTAATCTTCTACATACAGTCCTCCGCATACGGGTACTGCATCTTTCAACAAGTATTTGGAGTATTTGCAACCTCCTTCTACGCATAGATATTCTCCGGTAGAAAATTTACTGTCCGTTTCATTTTTATGTTTGCCGGATGACCGGTAATAATCGTCGAGTGTTACATTCCAATAATAATTCCCGTTTGTGTAGAAATCCAGTAATTCGGCAAATCCATAATTCTTATAGTCGGGTGTTGCCCAACTGAAGTCTTTGCTGACATCATACTTCCGGCTTGCCCAGTTTACTCCTACTTCGAAGTAGGTAGGATACCATGCCCCTGTGTAGGCCGCCAGCATACAATCGGGATTCACTTTTTTGATAGAAGTACGTACGTCTTTGATAAAATTATAGATGACGGAAGCCCTCCATGTCAGCCATTGATGATAATACGGACCACCGACACGGTCGATTCCTCCTTCGGCATTAGGCCGCCATTCAAGTATATCCTCCGGAAATCTGTCTATCTTCTTTCCTATAAACTTCTCGAACATTTTTCGGGATTCGGGAGAGAAATCAGAATCGATACAATCGTAACGGGCACGATCCAGCATAATGCCGTCGAAAGCATAATTCCTGACTACTTCCTTGATGATGTCTATTTCGTATTTCTGCACTTCCTTCAATGCCGGATTCAGAAACATGGTAGGTTTTCCTTCTATTTCCGTTACGGGCAATAATCCTTTGCGTGGGACATAATTGATGGCCTGCCATTTCTTATGCTTATCAAAAACGGCACCACGCTTTACGATATTCTGTCCGTCTGCAAAAACGTTCATTCCGGCAAAGATAACCATCCCCTGAGCATGGGCTGCCTTGATAAAGGTATTGATAAAGTCAAAATCCGGACGATCGAAATTCTTCCAGTTCTTTTTCTGTGCGGCGTATTTGCTGGGGTATAGCACTTCACCTGTGTTATCTTTTATATCCAATACTAAGTGAGTGATTCCTGCTTCATGGCATTTGTCCACATAGTAACGGATGGAATCCGGGTAGCTGAATCTCTGAAAATTTGCAGAACAATCCAACCACATCACTTTGGACTTTCCGGTAGCAAAAGCCACCATTCCAATCCATAACAGTAGGGAGATAATTGAGAGTCTTTTCATGTGTTTTATAGGGTTCAAATGTTTATTATTCCAGAGCTCCTCCAGCTTTCATTCCATTTTCAACTTCTTTCCATAATCCTTTGTTGATGATGTGTACTATGTCAAATACCATCAATCCGTCTGATGCTTTCAGGTTCATTTCGATTGTTGCCGAGAGTTTTGCGGGGTTATCATAGAATTGATCTACCAAGATACCCCCCATGAATTGATTGTCTTTCATTATATGGCGTAGTTTCTGACACGAGCCTTCTACCGAATACCATGTACCGCTTTGGCCTTGTGAATCGGTTTCGTTCCATACGGTTTTCTTATTCTTCAAAGATTCTTCGATGGTGATATCCGTATAGTAGTTGCCGGTAGCATAGAGGTCGATCAGTTCTGCATATCCATAGTTTTTGTATTCAGGAGTAGCCCAATCAAAATCTTTACTCGGGTCATACTGGTTACTGGCAAAATTGACTCCCACTTCATAATAAGAAGGATACCAGGCACCCGTATAAGTACCAAAAGAAATGTCCGGATTGACTGCTTTTACTTCCTTTCGGGCGAGAGCCATAAAGTCGTAAATATTCTTGGTACGCCATTCGATCCATTTCAGAAAATGCTTGCCACGTTCGGGATAATATTTGCCGTTGGAGTCTTTCTTCCATTCAAAAATATCTTCCGGAAACTTTTCTACTTTTTGTCCGATGTATGCTTCAAACTTCTGACGGGAAATGTCGGAGAAGTCGGCGGAAATTCCGTCATATCGCACTCTGTCCAGCATTAATCCGTCTAAATCAGGGTAACGCTTAACCAGGTCTTTCAAGACATTGAGAATGTGTGCCCGGAAATCCTCGTTGATAGGGTTCACCATGGCAGAATATTTCTTCTTTTCGTTTGTGATGGGAGTCATGCCTTCCGGAGTATATATAACGGATGCCCACTCGGGGTGGGTGGAATACACCAATCCGCGGTCAAAGTAGTTATGACCGGCAACAAATACATTGAGAGAAGCATGCACTTCTATTCCCAATTCATGCGCTTTCCTGATAAAATGTCCCAGATAGTCAAAGTCTTTACGTTCATATCCTTGCCATTCGCGCATCTTAGGTGCGAATTTTGTGTCGAACAATACTTCTCCCGTGATAGGGCGTACATCAACAACAGCGTGGGTAAAGCCCAGTGATTTTATCTTAGTCAGATAATAATCTATTGAATCGGGATGGCTGAAACGTTCAAAATTGGCTTCAGCATCAAACCACATCAAGGCAGGTTTTACATTTTTGTCTGCTGTCTGGGGCGCAGTGCTTTTACATCCTCCCAGTGCTGTGATCAGTAAAACGGATAAGAGTGCTAGTGTTATTTTCTTCATGTTATTATATGCTATTCAGTTATTCCTTTTATTTCATCGCAAGTTCGATGCCTTCTTTGGCATATTGCCACTGACCGGCTTTTTTCAAATGAATCATATCAAATAGGAAATATCCGTCACATACGTCCATACAAGCTTTTACAGACTGTACGATTGCTTGGTTTTCTTGTTCCTGGGTTGCCTGATTGTTGGTATCCCAGTTACCTACATCCGGACCTCCGGCTACAATAGGACATTCTCCTTTAATCTTATCTTTTGCCAATGAACAGAATCCTTCCATAGTCCATTCGGTAGTTCCATGTACTTTAAGCGGAGAAGCATAGGCACCGATAAGGATCTGATCCATGCAGGCAGCATAGCCATAATTCATATATTTGCCGGTTGCCCATTTGTAATAACGAGAGGTATCATAAGTGGCAGCAGCCCAGTTAACGCCTACATCATAATAGGAAGAGTACCAACCACCTACGTAAACTCCAAATTTAATTTTAGAGTTGACTTCTTTGACGGCAGTGCGTGCTTTCTGCATAAAGTCATAAATCACTTTTGCACGGAATTCCAACCACTTAGTCATATATTTAGGATAGGTGGCAGGAAGACTGGAAGCACCTGGTGCCAAAATGTCGTCCGGGTAATTTTGGATTTTTATTCCTCCCATGTAAGCCTCGAATTGCTTACGGGACTCTTCAGAAAAATCGGCTTGCAGATTAAGGAAACGTCCACGGTCTAAGAATATACCGTCCAGATCGTAGCTTGCAAGATCTTTCAGTAAGTTACAAAGGAAAGTTTGTACTTCCGGATGGGCAGGATTGAAGAACTTGGTGCTTTCACTAGTGTTCATTACACTTGTAATCCCTGTCTGCATGTTCATCTGTGTTGCCCATGCTGCTTTTGACTGATCTCTGTACAAAAGTCCTGTGCCTCCGTCGATCTGATTTCCACCGACAAAAGTATTAATGGCAGCATGGATACGAAGTCCCTGTTTGCGTGCTTCGTCAACGAAGGCTTGCAGGTAGTCCCATGTTGCCGTTCTTTCTACCTTGGTATAGTTGCTTCCGATCCAGGCATACATAAATTTGACCTGATCTACATGATTCGTTTTAAATAAAACATCTCCGGTAGTGGGACGTACATCTACTACAATATCAGTGAAACCGGCATCTTTGGCTAAAGCCAGATCACGGGCTATGTTTTCTTTGCTGTTGGCGAAATCGGGAAAGTTGGCAGCTGCGTCAATCCAGATATAGCGGGGTTTGGAGGCATTAGGATTTTCTGTCGGTTCTTCGTCTCCTCCTCCGCTGGTGTCTCCCCAATAATCTTTTGAATCGCTGCCGCCACATGCCATGCACAAGCAGGCGGCTATTCCTCCCATAAATGCTTTTATTATATTTTTCATGATATTCATTTTATACGGCTTAATAGGTGAAGTAAAAAGCCTGTACCTGAAAGAGGTACAGGCTTTTTGCATAAAGATGGTATTTTACATGTCGATACAGTCACACTGTACGCAACCTACATATCCATTAGTGAACATGAAGTAGATATACAGGTAATAGCCGTTGGATGAGATTCTCAAGGCTACATCACCTACTCCGTTAGCATTTTGATTTCCTAATGCTTTAGCTCCATAATTACCATTGATACCCAAACCGTCACTTCCAAAATTAATCGGTTGATTATCTAATGAATTACCAGCCAGGTCAAATAGATAAATGCTGTCATCAGTTCCCCATGTGAAGCTATTTACAGAATTTGAAAGTACATACGCTACTTTATTGAATACTGTGTAGTCTACTGCATTCTGAATCCAGTTTGCACTGATTTCCGGTCCATTATACTTGATAGTATTTGTCTTTCCATCGAACCAGCACAAATTTCGTGGAGTCGTATAGAATGCAGCAAAATAGTCACTGGTAGGATCGGTCGGATCAGAGTAGATGACATCCGCATTATTTCCCCAGGAGCCTAATCCTTGAGATATAACAAGATCAGGAGTTTGTGATTTCAATACACCATTAGTTACTTGCCAACGGGCAAATTGTCCGGATGTTCCAAGATAGGGAGCTGTGATAAGAGCGTCTCCATCCAAACTACCCCGTACCGAAAGTTTTCTACCGATAGCGGAAGTTACATTAAATTCAATGTATTTTTCCGGTGTTCCGGTTACACCTCGGACTCTCCATACAGTGAAAGTAGTTCCTGAATTTGGTACTAGGTTGGTGAATAAGATATTATTGTGTTCATCCGCTGTTGCATAGAAATTTGTGAGACTTCCTGCAAAACTGCTAATATCGATACTTCCAACGTTTGCTCCAGTCCGTCCATCCAAATAAATGGCATTACTGTTGCCCCGGTCATTAATAACTACGTAATCTTGGGTAACTGCAATTCCCGTAGCCATATTACTGCTGGTAATACCTACATCTGTAAGCTTTTTAGCCCAAAGAAGTTTGGCACTGTTTGCACGTAAGCCGGCTGCAATCTTTTCAGGAATTTCCTTCTTCACTGTATATATGGACTTAGTAGTACCATTCTGTGCTGTTACAGTGATCTTTTGTTCTTGGTCGTAATTCAATGCAACCGTGGTCGGGTCAGGTGAGATCGTTGCTCCGTGAGAAATTGATACATCTACTAAAACTTCACCTATACTTTCCAGGCTAATCAGAGAAATAGTTTTGGAACTTTCGTTGATAATACCTGATAATCCCACACTTGTAAGATTGAACTTCGTGATGGTACACTCATTGCTTTTACGTATTTCTGCTACAACTTTATATTCGGTACTCGTACCGGTTTGATCTTTGACCGTAATATAATTGTCCTTCGTCATATCCATAAATAATAATGTCGGATAAACATATACATTATTATCAAGGTCAGCGATTACACGCATTTTCTTCAAGTCAGATGTTTGCAGAACGTTGTCTGAAAGTTTGGGGTAGTTATACGGAAATACAACTGTAATTATATGATTCGTATAATCTATTTCACTCGTGAAACTATTGTCATCACTGTCGTCATCCGGAAAGGATGCTGTCAAATTGTTGATTATGTTTCGTTCAACAGTCGGATTAAAATCTTCCGGGCTGTGACACGCACTCATACCCATCAGAAATGTAATGACTGAAACGATTGATAATATTTTATTTTTCATTGTATTAAGCTTTTAGTTATTTCCATTCATCATATTGCTCAATTAACGCATTGTTTTTTATCTCAGAGGTCGGTACCGGCAGGACATATAATTTCTGCGGGAATTTACGATCCTGTCCGTCACAATCGATGTATTCGTATGTACCGTTCGTTATCTTAAGACCATGGCAGCGATAGTTGTTATACTCGATGTGGGCCAGTTTCCAACGGCGCATATCCCAGAACAAATGTCCTTCGTATGCCAATTCTACTTTACGCTCATTACGATAATCTTTGAACCATGCCTCACCACTGGAAGACTTGCCCGGCAAATTTACTCCTGCACGAGCACGAACCCTATTCATTAAAGACTGCGCTTCACCGGTTTTATTAAGCCGGTATGCAGCTTCGGCTTTGTTTAGCAGGACTTCTGCAAAACGGATTTCTACCCATGCCTGTGAACTTTTAGTACCTTTTACATCAATTAGTTTCTCATCCAGTAGTTTGCGCAAGAAATACCCGGTTGTTGTTTTCCCATACGAATAAGATTGTTCACGATAAGCCATGAAAGCTCCGTTTGTTCCACCTACACTACAGTCCATGACTTTACCTTTCCATGTGCAGCCACGATAGATAATTGTAGCTGCGAAGCGTGGCTCTAGTTGGTCATAAGGAGGTTCTTTTGTGGTAGTGCCATGCCATTCGGTCCAATCCACCTTATTGCCGTTCTTGTCTTCATAAGATTCTATCATTTCCTGAGTAGGAGTACCCAAAGCACCAAAGTCATAACCATCACATTGAGGAACATAATATTGGTCAAAAGTGTGGTTGGGTCCACTGTCTTTATTGTAATCAAATTCCAGAATAGCTTCCTTATTGTTACCTTTCCAAGCATCCGCATAGTTGTCTACCAAATCATACAACTGAAGTTTTTCAACTTCATCGGCTGCATTATAGGCATCTTGCCAACGTTCTGCATATAGCATAGCACGTGATTTCAATGCGTAGGCAGCCCCTTTTGTCACCCGGCCTTTATTAGCGGCATCCCATTCTTTAGGCAGGTTGGTAGCTGCAAAGTCCAGATCATCTGCAATGAACTGCCAGGTTTCAGCTGCCGTACTCCGTGCTTTATCATTAGAAGCAGGAAGGTCATCGTAAAGAATAACTCCGCCATGACGTTTAGCTAATTGGAAATAAACGTAAGCACGGAAGAAACGTACTTGGGCTTCCCATTTCAAATTCTTGTCTTCAGGGAATGTTGAATATTTCTTCTGCATGGACAGGAATTGGTTCATCTGACGGATATTACCGTATGCGAGGTCTTTATCCCAGATATTGTAACGGCATCCATCCGGACTGATAACATCCGGATTGGTGACGTAGTTGTTCGGATGTCCGGCTCTGTCTCCTAAAGCTACCGAACCGTATTTGAATGTCTCAGTCAGACTTTCAGTCAAACTTCCGGAGAACTGTGATTCACCGAACTGACCATATTTGTTCAGATATGTATAGAAAGCATTCACATACTTATCTACATATGCTTCATCTTGCCAAACAATCTCATCACTTACAGTCGATGTCTGTTTGACACCGTCCAGCCAATCATTGCACGAACTGATGGTAAAGCCTAATGCCAGTGCTAATGATATATTTAATAATATCTTTTTCATATACTTCCGTTTTTTAGAATGTTAGTTTTACACCTAGCGTATAAGTTCTCTGTTGCGGATAATAACCATTGTTTACCGCAGGAGATTCCGGGTCAATGTTGTATTTGGTCAGTCCGCTAAAGGTCAGCAGGTTATAGCCTTCAACATAGAGTCTCAGACCTTCTATACCTGCAGGGTTCAGCCATTTCTTCGGGAAATTGTAGCCAATTTGTGCAGTCTTCAGGCGCATATAGTTTCCGTTTCTGTACCAGAAAGTAGAAGAGTATCCATTGTTATTACTTGGACCAGTAATTTCCAAGCGTGGAAATTCAGCATTGGTATGTTCCGGAGTCCATGAGTTTTCAACCAGGAATGTCGGTGAGTTTCCCCCATGATAGAAAGGTTTGGTAAATGAAGTGTTATCTTGTGTACCTACAGAACCGCTGGCCGTATACTGACCGGTCAGAGCAACGACATTACCCAATCCCCAAGAGAACAACAGGTCAAAATCAAATCCTTTCCAATTACCAAATAAGTTCAAAGAACCGGTATGTTTCGGAGTAGCACTTTTACCTACATAACCTTGATCTTGTGCAGCAGTAATGATACCGTCTCCATTTCTATCTACATATTTAATATATCCCGGGAGAGCCTTATAACCCTTGACGGTAGCCGAATTGGCAATTTCTTCTTCGCTTTGGAACAACCCATTGGCGATAAAACCGTATTTGGAACCTATTTGCTTTCCTGTCAGACGCTGATATTCAGGAGCATTATCTGAATCACCTACATATTTCAGCCAACGGCCATAGGCATAAGACCAGATTAATTTCGCACCATAATTGAATTTGTTGATATGGTTATAGTGAGTCAGAGTTAGATCGAATCCTTTATAATCACTTTTGTTTACGTTGGCAGAACTGAAATAGTATCCGCCTCTTGAAGGAGCGTATGCACCTGTGACTGTAGCCAGCTTGTCGTATTCATATTTATAGAATACATCAAATTCGACACCTAACAGTCCGTTCCACATCGTTGCGTCAACGCCGACATTGTAATTCAGACATTGGGCCCATGATAAATTAGGATTGCCTAATACAGCTGCATACATCATTGTCTGGCTGCTTCCACCAATGATTACGGCATTTTTTGTAATGCCCATCGTATTTCTCCATTGGAAAGCGTTTACACCACTTGTTGCAGTCTTACCAATACCGGCTCTTAGTTTCAGGTTATTGATCCAAGGTGCGTTGAACCAGCTTTCATTATTGATTCTCCAACCTGCGGAAACACCAGGCAATGTCACCCAACGTTTGTTCATTCCACCAAACAGGTAGCTGCCGTCATAACGTAGAGAAGCTTCCAGATAATACTTATCGTCATAATTATAGTTTACACGCCCTACAAAGCCCGCTACTCTTGTATGTCCGCTATATCCTCCGATGCTCGGGAACTTTTCTGCTCCGTTTCCGGTTTTATTAGTTATTTGGTTAAGTTCATCCAGTTGGATAAAGTCCAGTCCGTAACCGGTTGCGCTCAACGCATTACTCTTATTCTCACGGGTTTCTGCGAGAAACATTCCACCTACGGTATGCTTTCCAAACTTATTGTCGTAGGTTACACTTGTTTGTGTAGTAAATGTATAGCCTCTGGATGCGGATTCACTCAAACTAATAGAGTTACCGGATGCATCTGTTCCTTTATAATAGGTTAATGAAGTGCTTTCGCTTGTTGGAAGGTTCATTATCATCACTTCATAAGGATTAGTCAGGATTTTACTGAAGTTATAAGTTAAGTCATAAGCTCCTTGGAATTTGAAACTTAATCCTTTCAGCCATGGTGCATCATACTTCAAGCTGAAGTTAGACTGAATATAAGAATAATTGGATTTACTGTATCCCGATTCGTTGATAGATGCTAACGGAGCTACCGGGGAGGAAGCGGTCGGCGTAGATACATTGTAAGTTTTTCCATCATATTCGTAAGTATCGGGCACATAAGGCAAGGCACGAATAACTTGTTGGGGTACATTATGCCAGTCATCCGGATTAGCGGAATAACGGGGGGAATCTCTTTTCTCAATACGACCGGATACTCCTAATGTGAAGGTAAGACTCTTGGTTAATTTGGCATCGATATTGGAACGAAGGTTTAAACGGTTGTAACCATAATTGTCGATATTACCTTTCTCATCCAGATAACCGATAGATGCGAAGAAACGTACTCTGTCACTACCTCCGGTTGCCGATATATTATGGTGTGTACGAGTACCGGTACCATAAATCTTGTCATACCAGTTTGTATTTCCCCAACCATCAACTCCGTCTTTCATTTTCTGCACCATTTCTGAGGTAAACACTGTTGGGTCACCTTGTAACTCCCGTGCTTTATTATACCAGTAAGCATATCCGGGACCGTCCAACCACTCTTGTTGTTCCGCATTCTGGCTGAAACCGACCGAACCGGTATAAGTGATAGACATCTTTTCCGCTTTTCCCTGTTTGGTAGTAACGATGAAAACACCGTTCGCATCCAAACCATAAACGGCTACAGCAGAGGCATCTTTCAAGATAGATACAGACTCTATTTCGTTAGGGTCCAATCCGTTAAAGTCGGCAGATGTACGACGGATACCATCAATCACATATACAATACCGCTCTGACCGCGCATTGTCAGTGTTGCATTATCCGATCCCGGCTGACCGCTGGATTGCACGGCTGCAACTCCCGCAATACGTGCACCGACTACGTTACTGATACTCATCGTAGGAGCTTTCAACAATTCTTTGTCGGATACTGTAGATATGGCTCCGGTAATACTACCACGCTTTTGAGTTCCATATCCAACTACCACTACTTCGTCCAGCGAAGCAACATCGTCTTTCATGGTTACCGAAATGAAATGCTGACCATTTACTTTGATGTCCTGAGTATTCATACCAACATAAGAGAATATCAATACATCATTATTTCGGGCATTGATACTAAACTTTCCATCCATGTCTGTTATCGTACCACTGGTCGTACCTTTGACGGCTACAGACACTCCTGGTAATGGTTCGCCACCACCATCACTTACTGATCCTTTTATTACGTTTTGTGCGAAACAACTCAATGTGCACATGAACGCAATAAACAATGAGGTCATGAACCTCGGATTCAATTTGATTCTTTTTTTCATTGCATTACAATATTAGATAGGTTTATAGAATAAAGTGTTCACAATATCTTTCATATAGGTGCCCGGCTTGCAGGTAAGCCGAGTTAGGGCTCATGAAATGAGAAAACTCAAATGTGATTGCATTTTCCATTCCAGCTCTTCTCGCAGCATCCAGCTTTAACAGCAGCTTTTCCCATTTGATAGGTAAGAAACGAATAGGCATGTCGCGGTCGAAGGATTCAATGTTGGTCCAGCATTTCATATTGTACTTATCCGCTAACTTTTTATTAATCACGAGATAGTCATATAATTCATGGTAATCTACTTGACCGTCTTGAAAAGCGAGAATATCGACTGCTCCTTTTACATTGTCTAATATCTCGTCCCATTCTTCTTCATGCTCTTTTACAGACAATGCTTTATCGCCCGCCATTACTTGGTCTGTCTTTACTCCATGTATATAGGGCGAAACCAAAGTTGTTAGGTTGCCGGAAACATTCTTGGCATGTTTTCCAACTTCTGCATATATCTTAGACATATTCTTGGTACGGCGACTAATTTCCTGGGATAAATACCAACCTTGGAATGATTTATGATGACCGTATTTCTTCCATACTTCATCAATTAAAGCCATGTTTAAGTCTATCTCTTTTTGAAAAAGCCCTTCTTGCCAATATTTACCTGAGTCATACATACCAAAGTAAAAAGCCATTTTATATTTATCAGCCAGTGTCAGGAACATTTCTACCAAGTCTGTAGGAGGGTAATAAATGTCTTCTTTGCTTAATAAACATTGGAAAGGAGAAGCAATCCACTTACCAAGACCTGCCCGGATAAGTACGACAGTGTTAATTCCCATTCTTTTCATTGCTCTAAAGTCGCGGTCCCACTCTTTTGTACCCCAGTTTTGATGGGGAATATCCCAGCTTATTTCATCCAGGAACGTTGCTTTGATAGGCATTCCTCTTAAAGCCCCGGGAGTTGCAAAGGTTTCCGGGGATTCTTCATCCGGACTGGTCTTTTTAGCAGGTGAACAAGCTGTTAAAAATTTGCTGCCTACGAGCAAGGAACATGTAGTAAATGCTGTTTTTAAGAAGTTACGTCGTCCATTCATATTTCCGTGTGTTAATTATAAATGAGTAGGTTATTCTTACTGTTCCGGCTGGGTCCAGTATTTTTCAATTTCTTCTAGAGACTTTCCGGTAGTTTCCGGTACTAGTCTCCAGACAATGAGCATGTAAGGGACACACATGGCGGCGAACAGAAAGAATGTTCCGGCGGGAGT
This sequence comes from Bacteroides ovatus, assembly GCA_030844565.1. Lineage (GTDB taxonomy): Bacteria > Bacteroidota > Bacteroidia > Bacteroidales > Bacteroidaceae > Bacteroides > Bacteroides ovatus_A. Next base: position 20,252 of record JAUUNK010000001.1, on the reverse strand, counting down.
GAAATGTTGGAGCATCCAAGGAGTTAACTGCCCGATTAAGTACGTTCCGATCCAGAGGGCGAATCCTGCAATAGACATGGCAAGTCCTCGTACTCTGGTAGGATACATTTCAGAAAGAAGTACGAATACCACAGCACAAATAGAAACAGCACAGCAGAATACATAAAGTAAAAAGAAAACCAGTAGGAAGAGGTCCGATACTCTCCAAGACTTACCGAAGAGAAAATAAAAACCGATAAGGATAAGTGAAATTATCATGCCGGAGACCCCATAATATACCAACTTTTTACGTCCCACTTTATCAATGATTACAAGAGCTAAAACAGTAGTCAGGGTATTGACTAACCCTACAAGGACCTGGTAGAGAAGAGAATCTCCTCCCGAAAGCCCGGCATCTTCAAATATGGAAGGACCATAATAAAGTACGGCATTCACTCCCATGAACTGACCAAGGGTGGCAATGCAAACACCGATGATAACTGCCTTCAGGATTCCTGGTTTCATCAAAAGCGACCATTCGGATTTTGTCTTAGATGTTAATACGGATTTTGTTTCTTCCAATTGCAGGGTAGCTTCATTGTTCGAGCTATATATCCTTTTCAGAATGCGGATAGCTTTTTCTTCTTTTTCTTTTACGATTAGCCAGCGGGGGCTTTCTGGTATAAAGAATATAATTAGGAAGAATAATATGGCAGGTAGAGTTTCCATTCCTAACATACCTCGCCATACTTCGGTTATAAATATATTGTTTAGCAAAGCTATATTTAATTGGGTTCCACTTTCTGACCATGCCAACAATTGGAAGTTGACTAAATAAGCTCCTAAAAAACCGATGGTTACAGCTAGTTGGTAGAGGGAAACCAGACGTCCTCTATATTGTGCTACTGCTAATTCAGAAATATAAAGGGGAGAAACAATAGATACTATACCGATGCCGATGCCTCCAATAATGCGGTAAACTACAAGTTGAGTGAAATCGGTACATAAAGCACACCCAAGAGCTGAGGTTGAGAATAGAATAGCCGAAAGGATCATGGTTAGCTTTCTTCCTAGTTTGTCACTGAGTACGCCTGCAAAGAGTACACCTGCGATAGAGCCTGTTAGTGCACATCCCACATACCATCCTTGTTGCAAAGTATCCAACCTGAAAAGTTCAGTTACTTGGGTAATAGTTCCGGAGATGACGGCAGTATCATATCCGAATAAGAATCCTCCTAAGGCAGCAACTATAGAAAGGAATACAAGATAACCAAAATTTATTGTAGACTTCATATCTTTTATCTTATTTCGAAGTATTCTTTATATCGATCGTATAAGTGCCCTGCTTGTAAATAGGCTGATTGAGGACTCATGAAATGGGAAAACTCAAAAGTGATTGCCTTGTCATATCCAGCGCGTTTGGCTGCCTCTAATTTCATTCGGAGTTTATCAAACTTAATAGGTAAGAAACGAATGGGCATATCCCGATCGAAAGTTTCGGCATTGGTCCAACATTGCATACCATATTTATCTCCTAAGCTTTTGTTTACTGCGAAGAAAGCGTCCAGTTCATCGTAATCAATATGTCCATCTTGAAAAGCACAGGCATCTACCACCTCGTGGATACCGTCAAAGATTTCATTCCATTCTTTTTCGTGTTGCTGTACGGAAACGGCATCTTCCTTTGTTAGCTTGGTTGTGTCCATAATTGCTTTCTTACCGTCAATCCAAGGTGAAATGAATGTAGGAAGTCCATTGGACACATCTTTACATTGTTTTCCCATGGCACGGAAAGCATTGATTGCACCTTTGGTTGCCCGACTGATTTCTCCACTGATGTACCAGCCTCCAAAACTTTTGTATTTTTCACCGTACATTTTCCATGCTTCATCTATCACATATTTGTTATCTTCAATTTCCCAGCTCAAATCTCCGGTATCCCAGTAGCGTCCCGAATCATATAGACCGAAATAAAATCTCATTTTGTATTTCTCGGCAAGGCGTAAATACATATCTACTAAATCGACTGATGGCATATAGCATCCCTTTTTCAATAAATAAGGGGAAGGATAGGTGATGAATTTTCGATAACCGGAACGAATCAGTATAATTGTATCGATGCCAATTCTTTTCATGTGTTGAAAATCCTGTTCCCATTCTTTTTCTCCCCAATTTTGATGAGGTATGTCATGTGAAATTTCGTCTAAAAATGTTCCGGTAATTTTTAAACCGTTATTCTTGGGGATAATAAGCTCGCTCCCTCTATCGTTTATTTCACCTTTGGCTAGAGCCTCTTCTTCCCTTGGCTTGTCGATAGCAAATAAAGAAGGTGCAATCAGAGCGGAAGCTCCGGTTAAAGCAGCTTTTTTGAGAAAATCTCTGCGGTTATTGTTTTCCATAGTATTATTTTTTGGTTCTTTATATATCTGTTTGTCTAATGAATATATTCACCGGATATGTCAACCGGTTTTTTGTTGAAAGGATCTAAAAAACGGTCTAAAAGAACAGCCATTTCGCCTCTCAATATATTTCGTTCCAAGTTAAAATCTTTTAGTTTATAAGTGTCCCAAATTGATTTTGCATTTATGCTTTCGTTAATCCCTTCCATTTTTGCAATCTTTTGTATGAGTATAAGTGATTCATGGATGCTAAGCGTTTCTTTTCCGGATTTCTTTAATTCGTTTCTTGCGTAGGGATATATATCGAATAATCCGTCTAATTCTGATGCTAATAAAACTGTATCAGCTCTCAGCCAGGTTTGGTTGGTCCAATCTACAGTTTTTCCTGTTGCTTTTAATATGCCTGTTGAGCCGATACGTTGATAAGAAGCAAATTTAGGGTTGGATACAGGGACATCTAAATAAGGAAGTAAATATCCTTTGGCTTTTAATAAAACGTTTTGTACGTCGCGGACAGATACCTCTTTAATTTTCTGTTTATTTTTTAGGGCTAGTGCGGCTAATGCGCCTGCTGCTTGTCCCACTTGCAATACAACTGGCTGCAAACGGGTGGTTCCATTAATGATATTCGATACCGAAATCGATTTTTCCGCTACAATCAGTCCATCGACATCTTGAGGTATGAGTGTTCCTAGAGGCAAGCCATACGAAGGTATCGGGTGAAAATAAAGATTTGGTAATTCTTCATAGCCATGATAACGAGTATGGTGATGATCCACCGGATAATCTCCCACTGCAATGCAAGTCCGATAGAGTTTCTTTTCTTGAGTATAAGGAGCTAATACATGGTTTAGATTGAATCGCACTAAACCATGAATTCTTCTAGATTCTCTATGATAGGGAATAAAAGGAAGTTTGTCTTCCGTCGGATATTCATCATCTGCTAATCCCAATGTATTATAACCTAATTCGTGCTGTATGAAGTAAATAAAGCACATAGTATAGTGTTTGGCATACTTTAAGGCTTCTGTACGTTCCTCCAGAGACATCTCTATTAGATTAATATAGTAATCGTTTCCTTCGATAGGCCAATTGATCATATATTTGTGATTTGGAAGTTTACCATAAGTAATCATCATCTCTTTAGACCAGAGACGATTCGGCTCTTTAGGCGTTATACACACTGGATTGGCGCAGGCACATGCAAACTTTTCGGGATTATATCCTTTTGGTTCAGGTATAGTGACATCTTTCCCATAATCTTTAAGTATAGCGACATAAGTAATATCTTGGACGATGCTATTTCCTTTTTCCGGAGCGATGTCTTCATGGGTATCATACCTGCTTTCCATACCAATATCATATTTAACTCCACACATTTTAGCAACATCTCCCAATTCAGTAGCATCAATCATAATTTTAGCATGGACACATTTTATTTCTTTACCTTCTATTTTTACTGTAGCGATCCACTTGTCTCTTGTCCTTTCTACTTTTTTGAGTTGTGCATGTTTCCACATTTCTATTCCTTTTTCCTCTGCAACCATTTCATGGAATATTTTATTTCCAACCGAGGGCTCAAAGAGAATATTGCTTACCCAGCCTGTTTTTAAAGAATCTAGTCCTCCGTAGTGTTGGGATAACCTATTTTTGAATTCTCCCCAGAGTCCTGCTGGCAAATTATAATTTCCATCTACTGCGCTTACACCTGCTGAAGTTAATAATCCTCCTAGCCATGTAGTTTCCTCTAAAATTAGTATATTTGCTCCCATTCGGGCTGCTTGTATAGCGGATGTTACACCGCTAGCGCCTCCACCTACGATTAATATATCTACTTCAGTGATTTCAATATGCATGCACGAAGTGAAAAAGGTTATTAGAAATGAGCCATAAAAGGCTTTAAGCATGTTTTTCATATTAAATTTATTTGGTTCCGGCTTGTCTTAAGTAAGATTATGGTTACAAATATATCTATATTTATTAAATAAACAATAAACAATAAGATATTTTATTAATAAAATTAATCTTTATAATTCTCTTAATTAATAAAACAGGTGTTGATGTGTAACATATAGCCATGTCGTGTAATATTGGCTGTATTAAGAATGTATGGGCAATTGGGAGAGGTTTATTATTTGTTTGCATAGAAAAATAATAGATTTTAGATTCTAATTTTTGTGCTGGTTTATAGAGATAATAAATAAAAAAATTAATTATATAAAGGGGTATTAAGAATGAATTAGGTTGTATGAATGGAGCTAGAATAACTCTGTTTTGTCTGTTTGTGCAGACAAGATAAATTGCTGCATTGACTGCGTCCGTGTCTATCAAAATACGGAATAATATTTATATATTTGCTGTCGTATGGAGGAAACCCTGTGAAACAGAAGGGAGTAAAAAGACTATATATGCCCGGCAACACGGGGATATTTACTCTAAACAGACGGAAGAAACCATAATAATTTAAGAGAGTATGAACCACAGAATCGTTTTTTTACTTATGCTATCCTGTCTGCTGCCGCATCTGCATGCACAACAAGACTGGCACTTGGTGTGGAGTGATGAGTTCAATGCCGACGGTCCTCCGGATGCTTCGGTGTGGAACTATGAACAAGGTTTCGTACGCAATGAAGAAGACCAATGGTATCAGCTAGGCAATGCCGTATGCAAAGACGGCTGTCTGGTGATTGAAGCGCGACGGGAGTCCGGACAACGGAAGAACCCGGACTATGAAGCAGGTAGCGGAGACTGGAGAAAGAAACGGGAGTTTATCGAATATACTTCCTCTTCGCTGAACACGGCGGGGAAGAAAGAATTCCTTTACGGCCGTTTCGAAGCCCGTGCCCGCATCCCTGTGGCAAAAGGGGCATGGCCTGCCATCTGGACTTTGGGAAGAGGCATCGAATGGCCCTCTTGTGGCGAAATAGATGTGATGGAATACTATCATATCAACGGCGTGCCCCATATACTTGCCAATGCTGCCTGGGGAACCGACCGGCAATGGGATGCCAAATGGAACAGCCGTGCCGTCCCCTATTCCCATTTCACAGAGAAAGATGCAGACTGGGCATCGAAGTTCCATACTTGGCGTATGGACTGGGATGAAGAAGCTATCAAGCTCTATCTCGATGATGAACTTCTGAATGAAATACGTCTCAGCCAAACCGTAAACGGAAGCATCGGAAAAGGTACGAATCCTTTTACCAAGCCCCAGTACATTTTGTTGAATCTGGCAATGGGAGGCATCAACGGAGGACCGATTGATGAGTCTGCTTTGCCGATGAAGTATGAAATAGACTATGTACGAATCTATCAGAAGGAGAAGTAGATTTATCCGCAACGGGCGCCTCAAGGCGGCATGTTGCTTTCGGAGTATATGGAACGATTTACACCCGGGTAAGAGGAAAGCAGACAGGGGAAAAGGTGATTCCGAATGAAAATAAACGATTTGTACCCCCTTTTTGAAATATAAATAGAGGTGGATATTTAAGATAGCTGGTATCTTTGTGCCTGGAAAATCTTAATTAATATCATGAAGTGGAATAGACATTACCTACTGCTGTTGCTAATGGCAGTCTTGCTGATTCCTTCACAGGATGTTTCGGCAAAAAAGAAAAAACACGTGAAAGAACCCACCGACCGCGAACTTTGGTGCGATGTGCTATACCGCATGGCGGCTCCTGTACTGAGTAATATGAGCGAAGGTAAACTCCAGCAGAACATGCTGGTCGAACTGAGCCCTACTTGGGACGGACGTAATAAGAAAGTTACCTATATGGAATGTTTCGGGCGGTTGATGGCTGGCGTTGCCCCGTGGCTCTCTCTGCCCGATGATGAAACTCCCGAAGGTGTCCGGCGCCGGCAGCTCCGCGAATGGGCGCTGAAAAGCTATGCGAATGCCGTAGACCCCGATAGCCCCGACTATCTTCTTTGGCGGAAAGAAGGGCAAACGCTGGTGGATGCCGCATACATTGCCGAGAGTTTCCTGCGCGGATACGATGCGCTCTGGATGCCGCTCGACAGCCTGACCAAACAACGTTATATCACCGAGTTCACCCAGCTCCGGCGTGTGGACCCGCCTTATACCAACTGGCTGCTGTTTTCTGCCACCGTGGAGTCTTTCCTTCGCAAAGCCGGTGCGCCGAGCGACACCTACCGCATTGTTTCCGCCCTGCGCAAGATAGAAGAATGGTATGTGGGCGACGGATGGTATTCCGACGGGCAATCGTTTGCTTTCGACTATTACAACAGTTTCGTCATCCAGCCCATGTATCTCGAATCTCTTGAGATCATGACCAACGGCGGGAAGAACAAAATATGGAACGCTCCTGATTGCAACTACCAGCGTGCGCTGCAAAGAATGCAACGCTTCGGCATGATTCTCGAACGCTTTGTCTCGCCCGAGGGCACATTGCCCGTATTCGGACGCAGCATCACTTACCGTACGGGGACTTTGCAACCGCTTGCCCTGCTTTCCTGGCGAGGCTGGCTTCCGAAGGAACTTTCCAACGGGCAGGTGCGTGCCGCCATGACAGCGGTCATCAGCCGTATGTTTGACGACAACCGCAACTTTAACGAAAAAGGCTTCCTCACGCTGGGTTTCAACGGCTCACAACCTAATATCTCCGATTGGTATACCAACAACGGCAGTCTTTACATGGCTTCTCTTGCCTTTTTGCCGTTGGGGCTTCCTGCCGGGCATCCTTTCTGGAGCGATGCAGCACAACCCTGGACTTCGAAGAAAGCTTGGGAAGGAGAAGATTTTCCAAAAGACCATGCCCAATGATTAAGCCGGTAGTGAAATGAGACAAATTCTATTTATTGCCTTGCTGCTGCTATTGCCGCAAAGTGGCTTTTGCCAGCGGTTGGTGGAAGTTGGCAAAGGCTATAGTTGCACCTCCGTCAACACGGCTGTTTTCCGCAACAATTCCCTGGTGACCCACGGTGACGAGCAATACATCAGCTACTACGACGCGGAGGGCTGGCTGGTGCTTGGCAAGCGCAAGCTGGACTCCACGCAATGGACCCTGCACCGCACGCAATACAAAGGCAACGTGAAGGATGCCCACAACATTATCAGCATCATGGTGGACGGCGAAGGCTATCTGCATGTCTCTTTCGACCACCACGGCCATGCGCTCCATTATTGCCGCAGCCTTGCCCCGGGCTCTCTCCAACTGGGAGAGAAAGAACCCATGACGGGCGTGGACGAAGGTAATGTCACCTACCCCGAGTTTTATCCGCTGGCGGGAGGCGACCTGCTGTTTGTCTATCGTTCCGGCTCGTCGGGCCGTGGAAACCTGGTGATGAACCGTTATTCTTTGAAAGAACATCACTGGCAGCGCGTGCAGGATGTCCTCATCGACGGAGAAGACAAACGGAATGCCTACTGGCAGCTCTATGTCGACGAGGAAGGCACGATTCATCTCTCGTGGGTGTGGCGGGAGACGTGGCATGTGGAGACCAATCATGACATCTGCTATGCCCGTTCGTTCGACAACGGTGTCACGTGGTACACTTCCAACGGCACCAAATATGACCTCCCCATCAAGGCATCGAATGCTGAATATGCCTGCCGCCTGCCCCAGAACTGTGAGCTGATAAACCAAACCAGTATGAGCGCCGACGCGAAGGGCAATCCCTATATCGCCACCTATTGGAGAGACCCGGACAGCGACGTCCCTCAATACCGCATTGTCTGGAACGACGGCACTGCCTGGCACCACCGCCAGGTGTCGGATCGCAAAACTCCTTTCACCCTCAAAGGCGGCGGCACGAAGATGATTCCCATCGCCCGCCCGCGCATTGTAGTCGAGGGGGGAGAGGTGTTCTACATCTTCCGCGACGAAGAGCGGGGGAGCCGGGTGTCGATGGCGCATGCCCGGGATATAGGCAACGGCAAATGGACGATGACGGACCTCACGAACTTCCCGGTAGACGCCTGGGAACCCTCTCACGACACCGAACTGTGGAAACAACAGCGTAAGCTTCATCTTTTTGTGCAACACACCCGCCAAGGCGACGGAGAGCGCACGGCAGAGATGGAACCGCAAGAAGTTTATGTACTCGAAACGGATTTGAACATTCACAACAAATAAACAAGTTATATGAAGAAGATATACACAGCACTTTTATCAGTGCTTTGCCTGGGCGGCATGTGGGGAAGCAGTTGCTCGGGACCTCAGAAACAAGCCTCGGCAGAAGTAATAGAGATTATTCACAAAGTGAACGGGTATTGGCAGGCCAACCATCCGGAGCACGGGCGTGCTTTCTGGGACAACGCCGCCTATCATACGGGAAACATGGAGGTCTATTTTCTGACAAAGAAACCCGAATACCTGCAATACTCCAAAGACTGGGCGGAGCATAACCAGTGGAAGGGAGCTAAATCTGACCGCCGCGAAGACTGGAAATACAGTTATGGCGAGAGTGACGACTACGTTCTCTTCGGCGATTATCAGGTTTGTTTCCAGACCTATGCCGACCTGTATTCCCTGGAGCCGGACACGCAAAAGATTGCCCGTGCCAGGGAGGTGATGGAGTATCAGATGAGCACGCCCCATAGTGGCTACTGGTGGTGGGCGGACGGCCTGTACATGGTGATGCCCGTCATGACGAAGCTGTATAAGATTACCGGCAACCCGCTCTATCTCGACAAGCTCCACGAATATCTGGCGTATGCAGACAGCATCATGTACGACGCCGAAGCCGGACTCTATTATCGCGACAGCAAATATGTCTACCCGAAGCACAAAAGCATCAACGGCAAGAAGGACTTCTGGGCGCGAGGCGATGGCTGGGTGTTGGCAGCCTTTGCCAAAGTGTTGCAGGACCTTCCTGAGACAGACCCTCACCGCCAGCAATACGTCGACCGCTTCCGCATCTTGGCTAAATCCATAGCCGCCTCCCAGCAACCCGAAGGCTACTGGACGCGCAGCATGCTAGACCCTGAACATGCGCCCGGACCGGAAACCAGCGGCACGGCTTTCTTCACCTACGGCCTGCTCTGGGGAATGAACAACGACTTGCTGGACCGCTCCACCTACGAACCCGTAGCAGAGAGCGCCTGGAAATACCTGACCACCGTAGCCTTGCAACCGGACGGAAAAGTAGGGTATGTGCAGCCTATTGGTGAAAAAGCGATTCCCGGTCAGGTGGTGGACGCCAATTCTACTTCCAACTTCGGCGTGGGAGCTTTCTTGCTGGCAGCTTGTGAGCGGGTGAGATTTCTGGAGAAAAGATAATCAGCTTAAATGGAGGGTGATAGGAATAGACTTTAATGAATAATCCGTATGAATCCTCTGGACTTTTGATATGCCCAACTTATTATCCATGTTTATTTTGGTGTATTTAATATGCAGTCTATTCCGGTGTATTATTAAAGACCGCAGGGTATCCAATATGGGTAGCTGGTGCGTTATCCTATTGCTTACGGTGTTTTCGGAAAGCATAATAATAAGTGTGTAGATGTAATGCTTACATTGGTTATTAATGTGGAGGCACCGTTCATTCAACAACTTTATAGCAAATGCTCTTTCAGCTATTGCTGCGTACTGTTTCTTTGAAAAGAAGCCTGCCATTGATGTGAATGTTATCAAGAACAGGCAACTTACGCTGTTTTTAAATTATATCGAATTCACGTAAGTTATGACTTTTCCTTCATGTTATTAACGCCCTTTTCTTGAAACGCTTGACAAAGGCTTTTTTATGTTGTATATTTGTAATCGAGAAATGAATGGAAGAAGAAAAATATATAATATAGAAAACAGATGAAACGACCCTATCTCTTTGCCTCACTTGCCGGTATGTACTTCCCCGGATGTACGACTTCTAAAAATGCAGTACGCTGCCTTAGTCGATGGATTAAAGGTTGTCCTCCTTTGGTAGAGGAGCTGGCGCCTACGGGTTATTCGCGGTATAATCACCGTCGTATAACAACAAAACAGTTTGATATTATAACAAAACACTTGGGATATCCTTTCGAGGATTAGGGCGTAGAAGCCCTACCGAAGGCTTAAGGCTGCAACCTTTTATGGAGTTTGCAGCCTTTTTTGTTGCATATAGTGAGTTGATAGTGCCGAAAAGTGAGTATGCGGGTTTATTATAAACGCGAACACAGTTTATAATAAACGCTGCAAGAGTTTATAATAAACTTGAGAAGAGAAATGGGCTAAAAGATAAATCCTTTTTTCCTGATTCGGGCAGAGGAAAGAGACACCCTTTTCAGGAGGTTTGTTTGATGGTTCTTTATCTTTACATTTGGACTACTTAAAAAGATTACCCTTTAACGGGAGTTTTCTATTGGAATTGGGTGAATATAGGCATACTCCGACCACTATCTTACCAGAAACTTTGCTGGAATGGTTTATTATATAAAGGAATGCACTATCTTTGTGAACATCCAGCCATACTACAAATTTTATTAGGTATATTCAGGATGAGAACGTTTTAATTAAAATTTCAACCTATGCGATGTTGTAGCTTATGTGTTTTTACTTTGCATTGAATTAATAACAAAATTATGAATAAGGAGGAAATACTTATTGCCTTGCAAAAAGAAGTGGAGTCTTATAACAAGATAATTTCTACAGAAAAAGGAGATTGGATTGTAAAAGGTTTTATTGACATATATAAGAGGATTTATACAATATCCCTAGATACCAAAGTGGTTTCAAAAGTAATTGAACTGTTGCTGATTCCTGTCTTGGAAAAGTTTGCAAAAGACCATGATTTGATTTTACAATTACCACCGCAACAAAATTTTTATCCCGATTTGACTTTTATTGATAGTAAATCCGGAGAAAAGTTTGCCGTTGATATTAAAAGTACCTACAAGGACGGAAAGAATAAAATTAAAAGCATGACTTTAGGGGCTTTTACTGGATATTTTAGAAATCGTGACAGTACTAAAAATACAACATACCCTTATAAAGAGTATTCTTGTCATTTAGTATTAGGTGTCCTTTATTCTCAAAATGAAGATAAACCTAACGAGAAGAAAATCTATTCCATGGACGAGTTGGAAGATATTGTTTCGGTCATCAAAGATTTTCAATTTTTTGTGCAGCCTAAATACAAAATAGCATCAGCTAGTCCTGGAAGTGGAAATACAAAGAATATCGGTTCTGTGAACAATGTCTCCAAGCTTCTCAAAGGGGAAGGAGTTTTCTCGATATTAGGTGAAGAGGTATATGATGATTATTGGATGTACTATTTGACCAACGATATGGCTAAAGCTCTTGAAGTGCCCCGTCCGTATACAAATCTCAAGAGCTATTTAGCATATAAGCAGAGAGGAAATGCCATATTAGAAATGCACAAAGATGAAATATTATCTTTGGAGGAAGAAGATTTGGAGGACAAACTTGAACAAGAGGTTACAGAAGAAAGTGAGAACTTATGATGAAGAATAAAATAATTATACCACCCATAAAAAGTCAAGGCATAAAAACAAAATTGGTACCTTGGATAACGGAAATAGCGCCTAACGTTTCGGGTAGATGGATAGAACCTTTCTTAGGAACAGGCGTTGTTGCTTTTAATTTCCAATTCAGCCAGGCAATTCTCAATGATACCAATCCTCATATAATTAATTTCTATAAAGGGGTGCAGTCTCAAGTTATAACACCATCTTTGATGAAACAGTATCTGGAAGTGGAAGGAGAAAAACTTAGTAAAGCCGGTAATAATGGTTATGATTATTATCTTGAGGTCAGGGAGCGGTTTAATAAAGAAGGTTTTTCTCCTTATGATTTTATCTTTCTTTCAAGAGCCGGCTTTAATGGTATGATGCGCTTCGGAAAAAAAGGGAATTGGAATATACCTTTTTGCAAGAAGCCGGAAAGATTTGCTCCGGCATACGTCACAAAAATAACAAATCAATTAAAACAGGTGTCGCAGATTATTCGACCGGAGCCGGACTGGATATTTTATAATAAATCATTTGAAGAGATTATCCCAATGGCTACGGAGAACGATTTAATATATTGTGATCCTCCTTATTACGGCAGACATGTTGATTATTATAATGGGTGGACTGATAAAGATGAAGAAGCATTGTTTGAGCTGCTTAATAACACCAAAGCTAAATTTATTCTTTCTACCTGGCATCATAATGACTGGCGGAAAAATGATATGATAGATAAGTATTGGAGTAATTTTAATATTCTGACTAAAGATCATTTTTATCATAATGGTGGAAATATAGAGAATAGGAAATCCGTAGTAGAAGCATTAATTTGTAACTTTGATGTATCTAACTATTCCGTTCATAACCAGGGACTAAAAGAAGAAACAAAACAATTGGAATTGGATTGGCTTAAAGAAAGTATATAGATGACAGGTTGTATTATGACAGGTGATTAATGTATTTAGATTAAATAGACGTAGAAGTTCGTACTGCGGAGATATGAAAAAAACTTGTACCGATAAATTCGTTTGAAGGGCATTATAGCCGTATATTATAGTATTGGATATGAAAAGCAAGAATACCTTATTGATTTTAATATTCAGCCTAATTATTACATTTAGCAATGTCTTATATGGTTGTCAAGAAAAAGAAAATCCTTATTTTAAAGGAGAAGTTATAACGGTTGATCAATTCGATAAAGAGTTATTGCTTAAGAGTACGGTGGTAGAGTTAAAAGACATCTATGAAGGTCGCCCATTTGTGTGTGATTCATTCCTTATTTTCAATAACTTTAAATGTCAGGATTATTACTTCTATGTATTTGATATAAAAAGTGGAGAACATATTACGTCTTTCTGCCCGAAAGGAGAAGGTCCCGGCCACTTTCTGTCATGTGATGAGTCCGTTCAGTTGCTAAAGGAACACGGCGATAGTAAGATGTGGGTGAGAGATTATAATAAGCAGAGTATCCATCTTATTAACATTACTCAGTCTATTGCTCACCAGAAGACAGTTTGCGACTCGGTTATTTGTTTTGAGTGGTCCAAATATTTTCAATACCCTCTTCTTAGTGTATTTTTTCTAGAACGGGGAAAAATATTGGGGATAAATCAGTGTGAGAATATATATAATGAAAGTCGAAGATATACTCCACGGGATCTTTTTTTGTTTAAAGAGTCATTTGATAATAGGATAAAAGAGTATCATTTGTATAAACGTCCAGTAATTTGTGAGGATCGTAGAGTTGAGTTCGAACATTTTGAATTTTATAATTCTGTGTATAGGATTAAACCGGATAATACGAAACTAGCCATAGCCATGAAAATGCTTGGACAGGTTTCAATTGTGGATATTAAAACGGGAACACAAAAGAATTATCGAATGAAAGGGAGTCTCACCTTTCCGGAAATAGGGAAAGACCTATATAAAAGCCGTAAGTATTATGGGACAATGGCGGTCAACGATGAATATATCTTTGCTCTTTATTTAGATGTGCCTATGAAAGACACTCATCCTCCCTATGGCGGTCACATTATTCATGTATTGGCATGGGATGGTAGACCTGTATGTAAAATTCGTGTAGACGAATCTATCAAAGATATGGCTTTAGATACTTCTAATCATATTCTTTATGCAACGGACCTAAATGATAGTTTATATTCTTATGACATTTCGGAGATATAGTAGACTATATCTACTTGTCATTTTATTAGTGATAGATTTTTTCTTTTGCCACACTTGCCGATATGCACTTTCCCAGATGCGCAACCTCCAACAATGCAGTGCATGGTCTTAGCTGATGGATTACAGCTTGTGCTCCCTTTGATGGAGGAGCTGGCAGCTACGGGTTATTCGAGGTGTAATTGCTGCTATTTAATACGGTGGAATGGTTGGATGATAATCAGCCTTATCTAAAAGCTTTTTCTTTAAAAGAGGTACGTTTGACAGGTACTTAATGTATTTAAAATATTATTCATTTTTTCTTCAATAACGCATTTATAATCAGTTACTTATTTTTTGCGGATGCAGTTCTGAGGCTTGAAACGAGGGTATAAAGGGGACAAAAGGGGACTGGAGGGTATTGGCGCCGTTATATCTTTGCAGAGTCATTCAAACAAAGAGAATGGCAAGTAGATAACCTTTATTTTTTTAACCTATTAAAACCTTATTAATTATGGCTTTAGAGTATGTAGTAACAAAGAGAGTTTTTGGCTTCGATGACGAGAAAACAGAGAAGTATGTAGCAAGATCGGTTCGTTCCGGTAAAGTGAGTTTTGAAAAGACGTGTCGCCGGGTGAGCACACTGTGCGGCGTGCATCGCAAACTGGTGGATTTAATTGTTACTGGGCTGGTAGATGTGATGGCACAGGACATCGACGATGGGAAGAGTGTTCGTCTGGGCGATTTTGGAATCTTTAGTCCTACTATCCGTGCCAAAAGCATGGATAACCAGGAGGATGTGTCGGCTAAGTCGATTGTAGGAAGAAAGATTCTTTTCTATCCTGGAAAAATCTTCAAGAGTACGTTGAGCGATTTAAGTATAACCCGCCGTGCGATGCCGGATTTGGACTATACGGACAATAGCAGCAACAATGGGAATGGTGGAAACATTCCGAACCCTGATGAAGGAAATGGTGACAACGGCGAAGCACCGGACCCGCTGGGATAGTAGGGGAGCAGGCGCATCTTTAGGCGGTGGCACGCCTAAAGATGGATGACGTGAAGCAATGTGAGGCCTCATCTTATAGGGATAGTGATTCTGATAAGATGAGGCTTCTTTGTTTGGCTTTTTTTTAGAGTATAAGTTATGGGCATGCCCTTTGAAACATCCCGGCATTTATTTATCTTTACCGCCGAACTCTCGGAAATAGAAGTTATCAATTAAGTTTTATCGAATTGCTGACAGAAAATAATTATGAAAAATGTATTTGTCCTACTTTTCCTGCTAGTCTGTGCTTGTCAGGATTCTAAGAAAACCGAAGTTTATCCCTTGCTGAAAGTTTCTCTGGAAGAAGTGAATGTCCCGATAAAGGATTTATTTGATAAGTTTGAAGTAATTCCTTTGGAGACCAATGATTCGAGCTTGTTGATTTGGCCGGATAAAGTATTGTATTGGAAGGGGAGATATGAGATTTTCGATTCCAAAAGTCCCTCTTTATTCGTCTTTGATGAAGACGGAAAGTTTATAAGAAAAGTGGGCAGGAGAGGTGAGGGCCCCGAGGAATATACCGAAGTATATGATGTGATACAAGATAAGGAAACGGGAGAAATAAGCATGTTGTCACCCTATGGTGAGGTGTTTGTCTATGCTTCCGACGGTTGTTTTAGGAAAAGGATGGAGTTGCCGCAGAAGACAAACTACCAATCTTTTGAAAGCCGGGACGACTGTTTTGTGACCTGGACATTGCCCGGCGGAGAGGATGAAGACGGCATCGCCCTGGTATCGCGTAATACCGGACAATGCGTAAAGAGTTATTGGAGGGGAAATCGGAACTTGTATTTCTTATATCCACGGGCTTTTTATAAATATGGTGAAGATGTATTCTTTTCCCGGCCGTTCGGCAGAGAAGTCTATCAGGTGGGTAAGGATACCCTGAGTATAGCATATAAGTGGGATTTTGGTAAGGATAATTATTCGATGGGCGATTGGGGGATTTCGGAAAGCCAATGTGGAGGAGAACAGGAGAGTTCTTCCCTTATGAAAAAACTCCAAGATTCGACGATTCCTTATATAATTAGTCAGCAGGCACAAACGGATAAATATTATTATGCCAGGCTGGCGCTGGGTTTCACTCCGGGGGGACAATATCATGTCTTTTATAAGAAAGAAGACGGGAAAAGCTTTTTCTTTAAGGAGACAGCAGAAGGCATTCATTTAAGTCCCTTGTTGTGGGAGGATAACTTCATTTTGTGTTTGGCTTTTAATGAAGATATGGATAGCTACATGAAGGTCTTGGAGAAAACTGAAAGCAAGAAAATCAGGGATAGGAAAGAAGACGATAATCCGGTGTTGATAAAATGTTATTTCAAATGATTCACGTCTATTATTTCAATCAATTATTTCGTATGTGACCTTAACGCTGTTAGCTTTATTCTCGCACTTGACGGAGACAACTAGCAGGTTTGTTAGCAACAAGCCTGTTAGCTGTTTCCGTCAGTATTATTTGGGCAAACAAACTCTCCAACTTCTATTTGGAATGGAGCTTCTTATATTCTGTGGGAGATATCCCGTGATATTTCTTAAAGCTCTTAATGAGTTGTTTCTCATCACAAATTCCTAAAGCCGTGGCAAGATTCTTAAGAGAAATATCTGTGGTAACCAGTAATCTGACCGCTGTTTCCATTTTGAAGGTAGTCATATAATATTTAGGAGATTTACCGGTAATGGCTCGTACTTTCTTGTATAGGCAGCTACGACAGGCATTCATATCACTAGCTAAGTTCTCCACGGCATATCCTTCTGTGAAACCGTTTTTTTCCAGCTTTTCGTTCAATCGGTTTATGAATTCCTGGCTTTCATCTCCTTTTTGTATGATTTTAGGCAAGGGGATGGTAATGGTTATGCTATTATTGTGCGAAGGATTCTTTGCAGGTTGGTGCCATTTGCGATGGCTTTTTATAAGCATACGCATATCTGTTTTAAATTTGCAAATATCAGTTGTATAAAGTTCCAGTAAGTCTGCCTCGCTTTTCTCATGGGAGGAGTAGCTCTCATTGTCGGTGGTTCTTACCAGAAGGACAATTGGGATGCTTTTTATTCCTTTATCAGCTTTGAGGCGAGCACAAAGTTCATCTCCATATACACCGTTTACACTTTCATCGATGATGATTGCATCTGGTCTTTGGCGAAGAAAAGAACTTTTGATTTCTTTAGAATCTTCCACCAGTGTAACTTGAAAATTTTGGAAGAGGGAATTCTTCCACTCGTTACTGATTATCTTGTCGGACATAACCAATAAAATAGAAAAGCCACCGGCGGAAGGAAGACCTTCATGTTTCTTATCCTTCTGAATGCTATCGGAAACCAATTTCGATGATGTCATTTGTGAAGCTCTTATATCCTTATCTATCTGCTTTTGTCGCAGCGTCAACCGGATATGTGGTGGATGGCAGAGGTCAGCGGTAGCTAACTTTAATTTGGTAGAATATCTTGCTAGAAGATATGCCAATAGACAGGCGGATAATCCTGTGATGATAAAGCTTTCCATAGGAAGCGGGCATGTAAATAACTGATCTGAGAAATTTATATTCCCAGCATAATGAATGTTAGTAAACTTAACTCCGTTGCTAACCAAGGCGAGAGTCTTAAGTGATGGCAAGATGCTTAAATAAAAAACTTTCATATTAATATAAGATTAAATAAATGAATATGTTTACTGAATTTTAGATATTATCATCTAAATAATTTATTCTTTTTTTATTGGTTGCAAGTGTATAGTTTTTAACAATATTTTTTGGGGTGTATTTGTGGAGACTTGGTGTGCCTTTGGGTATTTTTTGCTCTTCTTTGGTAGAAATCATAGAATATTATTTAGATATACTAGACTGTATGGAAAAAAATAAGAGTCTTGATTAAGCTGTTTTTGCTGCTCTTATTTTTAAAATACTAGAGTTATATATAAATATACTTCTTGAAATATTAATATGAATAAAGTTGTAAATGATACATATTACTTGTAAATCATATATTTAGACTAATATTCTTATTATTTTCCCCCTTTGTTCTTCGGAAGGAAGAAAAATGGGGGAGATGCATTGTCTGGAAATCAGTCTGGTTTTATGATAGAAACTTATAGATATATTGGTACGTTTTTAGATTATTACTAGGTCGGGCTAGTCAGGTAAATCTATTCCTATCCAGAAGAGTATCCTCATCTTATAAAAGGATAATTCCACTAAGATGAGGATACCTTATTTTACATTAGTCTGGCAAGAAAGTTATTCTGTACTCTTTGTTGAATATCGTTTTCTATATTCCGTTGGAGATATTCCATAGTATCTCTTAAATTCTTTGCTAAAGTGTTTTGAGTCACAATATCCTACTAACGTGAAAATTTCTCCAATGGAGGCTTCGGTGGTAATCAGTAGCGTGGCTGCTGCTTTCATTTTGAAATCGATCATATACTCCTTGGGGGATTTACCCGTAATAGCGTGTATTTTCTTATATAACCTACTTCGGGAAACGCCCAGGTCGCTAGCCATATCTTCTACTCTATAACCTTCTTTAGAAAGGTTTTCTTCTAGCTTTTTGTTTACTAGGTCCATAAACTTGCGGCTATCATCTCCCTTATGCTTGGGTTCGGGTAATTCTAAGGTAATGGAGACAGTATTCGGCAAAGGCATTTTTACTGATTCTTGTAACTTGCGATGGCTGTTTATCAGCACATGTATGTCTGTTTTAAATTTATGTATGTCGGTTGTACAGAGTTCCAACAGGTCGGCGCCGCATTTTTTGTGAGAAGCATAACTCTCTCCATCATCTGCTCTTACCAAAAGGACAATGGGGATGTTCATTACTTCTTTCTTTGCCTTGAAGCGGGAACAGAGCTCGTCTCCATGTATTCCGTTTATATCTTCGTCTATGATGATGGCATCAGGTAGGGGATAGAGAGAGCAGCTCATTATCTCTTCCGGATTGTCGAAGTGTGTGATTTGAAAATTTGGTGATAGGGATTTGGTTAGTTCGCTGCTGAATATTTTGTCGGATGTAACTAACAAAATGGAGAAGTGGTCGTCGGTGCAAAGAACTTCTTTTTCTTTTGAGGTGTTCGGAACAAACTCCCATGGTACTACTTCTGAGCTTAGAGTATTCTTATTAGTATGAAACCACTTCTGTAGAAAGGTTAATAAAAAGTGTGTGGAATGACCTGCCTCAGTAGTAGCCAATTGTAATTGGGGAGAATTTTCTCTCAAAAGATATACCAGCAGACAGGCATATAATCCCGCAATAATAACATTTACTAAAAGAGGGATGGAAAAGAGGTTGGGTAGGTTCACATTCCCCATGTGGTGAATGTTTGCAAACTTGATTCTGCTATCCAGAAGGAGAGGAGTCTGAAGAAGTAACAGTGTACTCAAATGAATTTTTTTCATAATTGTATAGAATTGATTAATTAAATATGGCTATCTAAATTGTGATACGTTAGATAGCGGATTTATTCTTTTTTTATTGAGTGCAAGTATAGAGTTTTCGTCATTCTTTTAAAGGGTAACTTTGAGGAAACGTTGAGTGTGCGTTTGGGTATTTTTTTCTTGATAATGGGGTGAAAGCTTTTGGAAACACGATTTAATATAGTCTTCAATCGAGGAGTAGGAAGCGGAATAATGGAAGTAACTAAATTATTTTGTTATTCTTATTTTTTAAATAGGGGATAGATATATAAATATAATTCTTTAAATTTTCTCTTTGTATAAGGTTAGAATGCTATGACTTGATGTAGAATCATATATCTAGACGAGTGGAGCTGATGTTTTTCTTCTTTTGATTAACTCCTTAAAAGAGAAGCTGATAGAATAGGAGCAAAAAATAAAATAAAAAAAAGTAGATGTCAAATGAAAATGGTAGTAAATGGAAATAGGAGAGATACTTGTTGTATTGATACCGGAGAAAGCAGTAGAAGGGATGAAAAAGTAGGGGATAGGGGGATATAGCGAAGGGAGATTGGATGTGCTAAGCAGTATCCAATCTCCCTTTTAATTAATCGGTGATAAAGTGTTATAGAGTGATGAAGTTCTGGGTTGTTTTATAAGACTTTTCTTGAATTTATTCGGCATTCTTTTTTAGCCATTCCAGTCTTCGTTGGTCGGGCAGGTGCTTTACCTTAAAGTGTTCGAACTTGACATTGAATCCTGTGCCGTCGGGGCAAGCAGCCATAAGCCCTACTTTTACGGGGATATGGTCCTGTAGCCAGGCGTTGCGCATCATGGTATAGGTCTTGTCGTCAAAGGAGTAGAAGATTTCGACA
>JAUUNK010000093.1 GCA_030844565.1 Bacteroides ovatus | reverse complement strand
GTTCCCTGTTATAACAACCTGTAAAATAGAGAATAGCTGATAGTCCAATTATAATCTTACATTTCATATTGCGAATATAATAATGTGTTTTATTTTTTGCATGGGCGATTAGGAATATTTTACCAATATAAATTATTCTTTAACTTATATGATTATCGCTCGCTATTTATATATATTTTTTATTGGGCCTAACAATATATAATTGCTTATTAGCATATTATATAATATGTATAATCGTAATAGTACAAAATAGCAGTAAGTTATTGCTATTCAGAGTAAAAGTATCAGTTCACTCGTTGTTGTTAAAAAATAAACTTGACTACCCTAAAGGTGTAAGTGTAAGTGCTTTTTTGAATTTTATCAAGAGTGTTAGATATGTGTTAGATTATTAATTGAACCATTTTTGCAAACTACTGATTATAAGTAAAATAAAAATCAATGTATTAGATTTATTCTTTTGTCCTACAACTAAAAAGCTCTGCAATCTTTTTACTTTTGCATTCGAAAAAAATAAAACAATAGATTATGAAGAAAATTGCTATTTTATTAGTTTTTACTTTGGGAACATTTATTGTAAATGCCCAATCAGTTGTAGAAGGAACAAAGTTTATGGACAATTGGTCTGTAGGAGTGAATGCAGGAGCAGTTACCCCTCTCACTCACGCCTCTTTCTTTAAAGGGATGCGTCCCGGTTTCGGAGTTGGAATATCCAAACAATTAACTCCTAGTTTTCGGTTTGGAATTTCAGGGAATGGGATATATCAATACAACTCCGAGTAAAACAGCTTTTGATGTTTTAGATGTCAGCTTATTAAGTAAAATTAACTTAATAAATCTATTTGCAAGCTATCGGGGCAAACCTCGTTTGTTTGAGATAGAAGCTATTGCCGGAATGGGGTGGTTGCATTATTATGTAAATGGTAAAGGAGATGACAATTCATGGTCTACCCGTCTCGGATTGAATCTTAATTTCAACCTCGGTGAAACAAAAGCATGGACATTGGGAATTAAGCCCGCTATCGTATATGATATGCAAGGTGATTTTAATCAGGCAAAGAGTCGTTTCAATGCAAACAATGCAACATTTGAACTGACTGCCGGATTGACTTATCACTTCAAGATGAGTACTGGGAATCATTACTTTACTAAAGTAAAAGTCTACAATCAGAGCGAAATTGATGATTTGAATGTTGCTATTAATGCACTTCGCGAACAGGTGGGCAGTCGTGACAGAGAACTAAACAATGCTAACCAAAGAATTAGCGGTTTGCATAAAGAGTTGGAAGAATGTCGTACAAAGGTCGTTCCCATTGAAACAGTAGTCAAGACTGCCCGCGTTCCGGAATCTATCATTACTTTCAGACAAGGTCGCTCATCAGTGGATGCATCACAGCTACCGAATGTGGAACGTGTAGCCTCCTACATGAAGAAATATCCCGATTCAAAAGTCATTATTAAAGGGTACGCTTCTCCAGAAGGCAATGTTGAGATCAACGCAAAAATTGCTACCGCACGTGCAGAAGCTGTAAAAACAATCCTTGTTAATAAATACAAGATTAATACGTCTCGTATTACTGCCGAAGATCAGGGAGTAGGTGACATGTTTACCGAACCGGATTGGAACCGTGTAAGTGTATGTACTATCGAAGATTGATGTAATAAGAATATTTGGAGTTGTTGAAGGTAAATAAAAAAGGAAGCCCGAAATCTGAGGGCACTGAAAAAGTTCTTTTTCTCCGTTAGCTCCTCTTCTTATGAATTGGCTCCAAAGTTGCATGGCGTATGATAAATTTCATTTGCATGCAACTTTTCCTTATATTGGTAGTGAGTAATCGTCTATTGGTATACATGCACGCTGGCAACGACACTCTCAAAGGAGACTTTGAAAGAATGCAACTTCAGTCCGCTTTTCCCATCTGCTCCGACTACGGCTCGGAGGCTATCGTCCTTCTGATCTTTGACCAAAAGAACTTCTTGGTCTTTGATTTTTTTGCTCATATTACTATGTATTTAATGACGTCAGTAGCGGTTTACAGACAAAAGTAAACAAAAAAAAGTGAGTGCTAGAGATTGTAAATAAGTGAGTATTTGTAGCTTTGATATGATTAGGAGTAGCATATTGAAAGTTATAAATTTCATTTGCTGAATTACCATAAATGGGGAATGGTAAGTAAAAAAATCATCATTTTAAGGTATTGCAACCGAAAAAATATGTGACTAATTTTGCGTTATAAAATAAAGAATTATGTTCTGACCTATGCAAACAACGAAGGATTATATACGTAAGCTATTGCTGGAAACAGCGCAGAAAGCTTTTTTCGAAAAGGGCTTCAAGTCGGTGTCTATGCGTGAGATTTCTAAGTTGTCGGGCATTGGTCTGAGCAATATATACAATTACTATCCCTGTAAGGACGATTTACTGGTTGATGTGTTGCGTCCTCTTTTGGCTGCTATGTACAGGATGCTGGAAGATCACAACCGACTGGAGAATTTCTCCCTTGACATATTTATCTCAGATGAATATCATCGTGCATCTTTGCAGGAGCTTATGGGCATTATAACTCGTTACCGAAGTGAATTAAATTTGCTGTTTTTCTCTACGCAGCATTCTCGCCTCAAAGATTATTTGGAAGAGTGGATTGAGAAGAGTGCCACAATAGGGATGGAATATATGGAAAAGATGAGAAGACTCCATCCGGAACTACATACCGATATTTCTCCGTTCTTCATGCACTTCACCTGCTCTTGGTGGATTAATATGATGAAAGAGGTGGTGCAACATAAGGAACTTTCCTGCGAAGAGATAGAGTGTTTCATCAGTGAGTATATTCGCTTTAGCACGGGAGGATGGAAGAAACTCATGAATGTAAAGAATGAAAGATGAAGGCAGAACTATTGAAACATCCTGTCTGTCAAGAGATAACTAATCAAAACATCCGTTTCTCGTCTTGTCTGCAATGCAAGCCTTGCGGAAATGATTGTACGATTGTAAACAATCGAATCTCTTTTGTATTTGATTCCGAGACAATAGGCATCAGCTACCTTCTGCTCGACTCCACACCTATAGCCTGCATGGACAGATGCTGCAATCTTGTCAGGCAGCGTTTCGTTTGATGCAGGAGTTGGAACGCCGAGTCATTCCAGAAGAATCACTAAATAATAATCAGCATATGAGTATCATCAACATCATCAGCAACGACGAATTAACACTCGTACAAGGAGTCAACGGGCTTTTCTTCTGCGAGGAGTCATGGGTTACGCAAAGCAGGGCAGTCTCCCGTATCGGAAAGGTTTTGCCCAAAGAAATTATTGGGACGAAAGATCAAAGTACCAACATCGTACATCCGCAGACTGACCGAACTAAACTTAGTTGCCAAAAGCATGAAACGTCTTATTTCTAAATCTAACTGTTTCTCCTACCGAGCGAGCCGCCTGCAAAGAGCGGCTCGCTTTGCTTCTGAACAAAACAAACTTTTGTTCTCTTTTGACGCACTAACTTCCAATCCATCATAGCCATGTCTCAACCAGTACTTATAGCATTTTTCCTAACATCGTTTGCCGGTATATCCACAGGGATAGGCAGTGCGATTGCATTTTTTGCTAAGCGCACCAATACTTCATTCCTTTCTCTTTCATTGGGATTTTCAACAGCAGTAATGATTTATATGTCTTTCGCCAATCTGTTTGCCTCTTCTTTGCAGACTCTTGCCAATATACATGGCAAGGACGACGGAACTCTTCATTCCACACTTTCTTTTTTCGGGGGAATCGTATTGATTCTACTTATTGATAAGCTAATTCCTCACTACGAAAATCCACACGAAATGCATCGGGTGGAAGAAATGAGCTTAAAGGAAGAACGAAAGACTGAAATAAAGCCTCAATTATTACGCGTCGATGTAGTGACAGCCTTGGTGCTGGCAATACACAATTTCCCGGAAGGTATGGTTACGTTTCTTGCAGCATTGAAGGATATAAACATTGCTATACCTATTGCCTGTGCCATCGCCATACATAATATACCCGAAGGCATTTCCGTCTCCGTTCCGATCTATTATGCTACAGGTAATCGTAAACGGGCCTTTTGGCTTTCATTTCTATCGGGATTGGCCGAGCCGGTAGGAGCCGTCATCGGCTATCTTATCTTGGCACCATTCCTCAATGACCATGTTTTCGGCGTTATTTTCGGGATGATTGCCGGTATCATGGTATTTATCTCGCTTGATGAGTTACTACCCGCTGCCGAAGAATACGGTAAGCACCATCATACTATCTATGGTTTGGTAGCAGGCATGGCGGTTATGGCACTCAACCTGCTGATGTTGTGTTAGCAAGACTAAGTAATATAAAAAACATAAGTAAAAAAAAGAAAGAATATGAACACTTCTCACTCCTGCCGTTGTCACGTGCATGATGCCCACAAAGAGCATTCTTGTGTCCACGCACATTGTCACCATTATCATATGTAGCCCCAAAGTGGAAAGCTATTTCTCGTCACGCTGCTGAATGTGTTGAAATGAATGAACTTACCAATAACAAACGATATGAAAATAGAAAGAATCAATGACTGGTTTGCCCGTCAGGGCAGATGGATGGTACAAAAACGATGGCTTGTACTAAGCTTGTTTATCCTCGTCTTCGCCATAGGATTTACAGGGTTAAGATATTTCAAGGTGAGTGCTTCGTGGGAAAACTACTTCCTCGAAGACGACCCGATGCTTGTCAAGACCAAAGAATTCAAGGATATATTCGGCAATGACAATTTTGCCGCCGTACTGACCCAATGCGACAATTCGTTTATGAAAGAGAACTTAGAGCTCATCCGCGAACTCACGAACGAAATGATGGATAGCATTTCATACGCCGACAAAATCACTTCGCTCACTGACATCGAATTTATGGTAGGGAATGAAGAAGGAATGACTATCGAGCAGATAGTGCCTGACCTTATTCCCACTGATGCGGCAAGTCTGGAAACGATACGTCGCAAAGCCTATATGAAGCCACATATTGCCGAGCGGCTTGTCTCCAAAGATGGTACGCTCTCGTGGATTATTCTCAAGTTGCGTACCTTTCCTAAAGATTCAGTGTGGAATAAAGGTAAGAATGCCGTTTCTCCTGAAGTGCTAACGGGGAATGAGCTGGAGCATATCATCACTAAAGACAAATACCAAAAGCTCCATCCCAAAGGCACAGGCTTGCCCTACGTTACCGCCATGAAGATGAAATGGATTGGCAAAGAGATGCCCCGTGTGATGGGCATTGCCGCACTCGTTTCCATTCTTATTTTGTTACTCATAACACGCTCCCTACGGGGCGTTGTCGTTCCACTTATCACGGCGGCAGGCTCAATTGTGATTGTGTATGGACTGTTGGGATATGTCGGCATGACGATAGACAGCGGTATGATGATGATACCTATGCTGTTGGCGTTTGCCGTCTCGATAGCCTATAACATACATATCTTTTCCTATTTCAAACGGCAATTCCTTCTACACGGAGAACGTCGACGAGCCGTAGAAGAGACCGTGGGTGAAATGGGCTGGCCTGTGTTGTTCAGTGCACTCACCACCTTTGCCGCCCTGCTGTCGTTTCTCGCTATTCCGATGCAGCCCATGCGGTTCATTGGTATCGCTACCTCCTCGTGCGTGATGCTGGCTTTCTTCATTGCCATTACACTGATGCCCGTGCTGTTGAGTTTTGGCAAGAACGGCAAACCTCATCCCAAAGTGCAGGAAACCGGCGGACGGTGGCTCGACCATCAACTGGGGCGTTTGGGAGAAAGCGTACTCCGGCATGGCACATTGATCCTATGGATTGCAGGGCTGCTTACCGCAGCACTCATTTATCAATTCACCAAGATAGAGACCGCCTTTGACATAGAACGCACCATGGGACGTAAAATAGCCTATGTAAACAATCTGCTGGAAGTAGGTGAAAGCGAACTGGGATCCATCTACACCTACGACGTCATGATAGACCTGCCCGAAGACGGCTTGACAAAATCGCCGGCAATGCTTGTACGCTTAGACTCTCTGGCACAAAAGGCCGAAAGCTATAAGCTAACCAAGCGAACGACTACAGTGCTGAATATCCTAAAAGACCTGAATCAAACCCTGCACGAAGGAGATGCGGCTTATTATCGTATTCCGACGAATCCGGAAGAGGTGGCACAACTGCTGCTCCTTTACGAGAATGCAGGCGGTAGCGAAGCGGAATATTGGATCGATTACGACTATCGACGTTTGCGCCTGATGGTGGAGATCAGCAGTTTTGACTCCGGCGAGGTAGAACGAGAGTTGAACGATATTGCAGCCAATGCCGCCAGGCTCTTCCCCGAAGCTTCTGTCACTACAGTGGGTAGTATTCCGCAATTTACCGTGATGATGCAGTACGTGGCTCGCGGGCAGATGGTTTCATTTGCCATCTCTCTCCTTATTATCGGCATCCTAATGATGTTGGTCTTTGGCAGTGTACGCATCGGGCTTATCGGTTTGATACCCAATATCACTCCGGCTTTGGTGGTCGGCGGACTGATGGGATGGCTGGGCTACCCGTTGGATATGATGACCGCAACCATTATGCCGATGATCCTCGGTTTGGCTGTCGACGACACCATTCACTTCATCAACCACGGGCATTTGGAGTTCGACCGTCGAGGTAATTATCGGGATGCCATTCTCCGCTCGTTCCGTACGATCGGGACACCAATCATTCTGACCAGTGTCGTGATATGTGCGAACTTCGCTATTTACATGACTTCCGAAGGCCTCTCTTTTATACACATGGGTCTGCTCTCCGTAGCGGGTATCGTATCGGCACTCGTGGCCGACCTCTGCGTTACACCCGTGTTATTCCAAAAGTTCCGGTTATTCGGGAAAGAGATAGAAACCAATGAAACAATCAATTAATATGAATACATTAAAGAAACTTCAATTTTACATGGGCAAACGCAAGGTGCTTATGCCCATAGCCCTGACACTGTCGGGATTAAGCGGTCTGCTCTCGCTTATGCCGTTCATCTTCATTTGGCTTATCGTACGCTCGCTACTATTGACTGGCAGCGTTGCCTCAGGAATCCCTATCAACGTCTATGCATGGTGGGCGGTAGGCACAGCCGTTGCCGGCCTTGTCATTTACTTTGCCGGGCTGATGCTTTTGCACTTAGCGGCGTTCCGGGTAGAAACCAATATGCGACGTACGGCTATGAGAAAAATCATGCAGATGCCGCTTGGCTTCTTCGACCGGAATACCAGCGGACAGATGCGTAAGATTATTGATGAAAATGCTTCTGAAACCCACACGTTTGTCGCACATCTCTTGCCCGACCTGGCGGGGAGTTTTATAGCCCCGCTGTCGGTTATAATATTGATCTTCGTCTTCAACTGGCAACTTGGTCTGGCGTGCCTGATCCCCCTCACGGCGGCTGTCTTCATCATGACACGGATGAATACAACTGCTCAGAAGGCGTTCCAAAATGAATACCTCGGAGCACAAGAGCATATGAGCAGCGAAGCGGTGGAATACGTACGTGGTATTTCGGTGGTGAAAGTGTTCCAGCAAACGATATTCTCTTTCAAACGTTTTTACGACAGCATCATCGCCTACCGGGATTTAGTTACCAAATACACGCTGGGTTGGCAAAAGCCGATGTCACTCTACACGGTGGCCATCAATAGCTTTGCTTTCCTACTTGTCCCCGTAGTCATATTGCTTATCGGCAACAAAAGCGAAAACATTGCCCCCATCATCACCGATATGTTCCTGTATGTGCTGATTACTCCGGTGATAGCAACCAATGTGATGAAAGTGATGTATCTGCAACAAGATATGTTTCTGGCAGATCAAGCCATAAGCCGGGTGGAAAACCTGACGAGTAGCGAACCACTCCCAATAGCCGAAAATCCGGAGAAAATCACCGCTTGCGATGTGACATTCGAGAACGTTTCGTTTGCCTATCCCAATGCCGGTCAAAATGCCGTAGACGGTATCAGCTTCCACCTCCCCGAAGGGAAGACTTTTGCCCTTGTGGGGCAATCGGGAGGAGGGAAGACCACCATTGCCCAACTCATTCCCCGCTTTTGGGACGTATCAGCAGGTAGTGTGACGATTGGCGGAATAAATGTGAAAAACATTGCCAAAGACAACCTGATGAACCACATCGCTTTCGTCTTCCAGAATACAAAACTCTTCAAGACCTCTTTGCTGGAGAACATCAAATACGGTAATCCGGCAGCGAGTGATGAAGCCGTGCAACGTGCCATAGACCTTTCCCAAAGTCGGGAGATCATCGACCGGCTACCCAACGGATTGAACACGAAGATAGGAGTAGATGGAACATTCCTTTCGGGAGGGGAACAGCAACGCATTGTCTTGGCCCGGGCCATCTTGAAAGATGCGCCGATTGTTGTCCTGGACGAAGCAACAGCTTTTGCCGACCCCGAAAACGAACACCTGATACAAAAAGCCCTGCACGAGCTGAGAAAAGGAAAGACAGTGTTGATGATCGCCCATCATCTGACTAGCGTACAGGATGCCGACAAGATACTGGTGATAGCACAAGGCAAGATTGCCGAAGAAGGCACACACAGCGAGTTGATAGCCCGAAACGGCATCTATAACAGCATGTGGAATGAATATCAACGAACCGTGACATGGACGGTATAAACCTCAGGAGACAACATTATGAATATTAGTAAATATTTTCAACACAGATTCACCTTATCGGAAGACGGGGCAAAGACCTTTATAAAAGGGGTTATAGCTTCTCTTTTTCTCAACCTGGCACTGATGCTGCCGGTAATCTTCATCTTTCTGTTCATCACCGATTACCTGCACCCTGTTATCCAAGCCGGGAACAGCACGACGCACGGGCTCTGGTACTACGTGCTGACGGCTCTCTGTTTTATGACGGTACTCTTTGTGATTGCGATGATACAGTACAAGAGCACCTACACGAAAATCTATACCGAGAGTGCCAACCGTCGTATTGGCATTGCCGAGAAGCTGCGTAAATTGCCTTTGGCTTTCTTCGGAGAAAAGAATCTTTCGGATCTCACCGCTACGATGATGGAGGATTGTAACATGTTGGAAACCCTCTTCTCTCACACAGTTCCACAACTCTTCGCCTCTGTCATCAGCATTATCTTGATTGCCACCGGGATGTTCTTCTACAACTGGCAACTGGCCCTTGCTCTCTTTGGGGTCGTACCGGTAGCGACAACGGTCATCTTCTTAGGAAAAAGGCTTATGGATAAAGCTAATAAGGAGTACTATCACGTAAGGCGTGATACGACCGAGCAGATACAGGAAGGGCTTGAAGCGGCGCAGGAGATTAAATCGTACAACGGAGAGGCAGCCTATTGCGACCGTTTAGACAAACAGCTCGAGATATATGAAGCCACTCTGCAGCGAGGCGAATTTCTCGGAGCGGGGCTTGTGGGCAGTGCACAGTCTATCCTGAAACTTGGTTTGGCAAGCGTTATCATTGCGGGAGCTTATTTACTTGGTTTGGGCAGCATCGACATGTTCACTTACTTGGTCTTCCTGCTCGTTGTAGCCAGCATCTACAACCCCATCATGGACGTGTTCAACCATATGGCGACACTGATACTACTCGATGTGCGTATCGACCGCATACGTGAGATGAACGACATGCCCGCACAGCAAGGCGATGAGGATTGCACGGTAGAGGGTTACGACATCTGTTTTGACAAGGTCGATTTTGCTTACGAGACAAGCAAGCAGGTGCTGCGCAACGTCTCTTTCACTGCCAAGCAAGGCAAAGTAACGGCACTTGTGGGACCTTCGGGGGGAGGCAAAAGCACTTCGGCAAAATTAGCTGCCCGCTTTTGGGATATTCATGGCGGAAAGATCACACTTGGCGGACGGGACATCTCAAAAATAGATCCCGAAATGCTCTTGAAAAACTATGCCGTAGTCTTTCAGGACGTGTTGCTTTTCAACGCTTCCGTCATGGACAACATCAAAATCGGGAAGAAAGACGCTACCGAGGAAGAGGTGAAAGCGGTAGCACGTCTTGCCCGTTGCGATGAGTTCATCGCCCGGCTGCCCAACGGTTACGACACCTTGATAGGCGAAAACGGAGAATCGCTATCGGGAGGCGAACGCCAACGCATATCCATTGCCCGTGCGCTTCTCAAAGATGCTCCTGTCATCCTCTTGGACGAAGCAACGGCAAGTCTGGACGTAGAGAACGAAACGTTGATACAGGCCGGTATATCGGAGTTGATCAAGAACAAGACCGTCGTCATCATCGCACACCGTATGCGCACCGTTGCCAACGCTCATCATATCGTGGTGCTGAAAGACGGAACCGTCGCAGAACAAGGAGCACCCGACGAACTGCTTGCCCGAAACGGCGAATTTGCCCGCATGGTAGCACGGCAGAAGGAGACCGGAATATAAATCGAATCAATCAGAATCAATTATAAAGAAAAAGGACAAATGAAGAGATCAATCGCAGTAGTAGCCATGCTTGTGGTGGGGTTCGCTGCCACAACATGCGCACAAACGGGCAGAGAGATTGCCCAAAAGGTAAAAGACCGTCCCGACGGCGATACCCGTCGGTCTGAAATGGTTATGACGTTAATCAACAAACGCGGAGCGGTGCGCGAACGCAAGCTCATTTCCTACTCCATCGATGTGGGCAAAGAAAAGAAAGACCGCAAGAGCATCATGTTCTTCCAATATCCCGGCGATGTAAAGGGGACGGGCTTCTTGACGTGGGATTATGATGAGCTAAACAAGGACGATGACAAATGGCTCTATCTGCCCGCCATAAAGAAAACGCGCCGTATCAGCGGTTCGTCTGCCAAGCAAGACTACTTTATGGGTAGCGACTTTACCTACGACGACATGGGCAGCCGCAACGTGGACGAGGATACGCACACGCTCCTGGGCGAAGAAACCGTCGACGGACAGAAGTGCTGGAAACTGGAATCCTTGCCTAAGGACAAGCGTGATATTTACTCCAGGAAAACGGCCCTGATACGTCAGGACTGTCTGATACCTGTCAGGGTGGAATATTACGACAAGATGGGCAAGCTGCACCGTCGTCTCGAGATGTCGGATATTGCCAAGGTAGAGGGCTTCTGGGTAGCCCGGAAGATGCACATGACCAACGTGCAAACCGAGCATCAGACGGTTCTCGAAATCAAGAATCCGACGTACAACATTCCCATGGAGGAGAGCAAGTTTAACGTGACCACGTTAGAGAAAGGCAGGTTCTGATGAAAGCGTTCAATCGTCTTTCCGCGGGGCTTTGCCTCTCGGTCTTTCTGTTTTGCCCCGTGCATGGAGTTTGGGGACAAGGAGCGGGCGAATCGTCGTGGCAGCTCAAAGGCCTTGTCGACACCTACCACGCCTTCCGCTCCGAAAAGCCGAACGATTGGATGTCTTCCCGTACCCGACTCAGGGGCGAGGTCGGCAAAAACTTCGCAGGCTCTTCGCTCTTCGTCTCGTTCAACGCTACCTACAACGCCTTGCTGAAAGAGCGCACCGGCTTTGAACTGCGGGAAGCATACCTTGACCATCGGCAGGAGCACTGGGGCTTTCGTCTCGGGCGACAACTTGTCATCTGGGGTGCGGCCGACGGCGTACGTATCACCGACCTCGTCTCACCCATGGATATGACCGAGTTCTTGGCGCAAGACTACGACGACATCCGCATGCCCGTCAATGCCCTGCGGTTCTTCGTCTTCAACGACAAGATAAAGCTCGAACTGCTTGCCGTTCCCACTTTCGAAGGATACAAGCTGCCCACCGATGCCGCCAATCCGTGGAGCGTGTTGCCTAAAGAAACACCCCGGTCCCTTGTCTGGGACGCGGAGGGAAGCCGCCCCGAGCTACGCCTCTCCAACGTAGAATACGGGGGCAGGCTCTCTTTCGCCCTGCCGGGGGTAGACTTCTCGCTTGCCGCGCTGCATACGTGGAACAAGATGCCCGTCATCGAGTACAAACCATCGGGCTCCCAACTTACGGTTTCGCCCCGATACTACCGCATGGGATTCGTCGGAGGCGATGTCTCAAAGCCCTTGGGACAGTTCGTGCTGCGCGGCGAAGCGGCCTTCAACCTCGGGAAGCATTTCAGCTACATACAGCAAGCCGCCTCCACCCCTCAAAAAGGATTCAACACCATCAATTGGTTGGTGGGGGCCGACTGGTATGCCCCTCATGAATGGACAGTGATGGCTCAGTTCTCTTCCGAGAGTATTTTCAAGTACGAAAGCTACGTCGCACAGCCCCGCCATAATTCGCTCCTTACGCTCTGCGTGTCGAAGAAGTTACTGGACAGCAACTTACAGCTTTCCGACTTCACCTATTTCGACCTCAACCACAAGGGCTGGTTCAGCCGTTTCACGGCTGACTATGCCCTGAACGACCACATCCACCTCTTGGCAGGCTACGACTGGTTCGGAGGAAGCGAGGGTATGTTCGGCCCGTATAAGCACAATTCGGAAGTATGGGCAAAGGCTAAATACTGCTTTTGAGATCCACACCATTTTAATAACCATAAACAAAATTTGAAAAGATTATGAAGAAGACATACGACAGCAGTTAAAGAGAATGCGGACTTAAGCAATCGGAATCGTTTAAGTTAAACGGTGAAAGACGTTCCAATGGAGCGATCAAAGCCGTTTACTGAAGCTGTTTAAGTAGAACAGCAAAATTATTCAAAGTATAACCATCAAAAACATCAAAAGTCATGTTACTATACAACGTAAAAAAAGAAGAGATGCGCATCGGTAAACACAAGGGCAAAACCATGTATTACGCCTCTCCCATTGCACAAGACAAGATTACCACCAAGCAGCTAGAGGATCGGATTGTCAATGCCACAGCCCTGAGCCGTGCCGACGTGCGGTCAGCCATCACCGCCTTGGCGAAAATCGTACGTGAAGAGATGCTCAGCGGCAGAACCGTTGACCTGGCCAACCTCGGGTCATTTAAGGTTGTATCCAACGGGAAACGCGTGGAAACGGAAAAAGCCGTTACCGCCGAAACTCTCAAAACACCACGCATTCAGTTTTTTCCCAAACTCGAAATGCGCAATCAGGCAAAAAACGTACAGCATGTGGTGATACGTGAAAGCGAGGCCGGATCGGCTAAACCGAGTCCGAATCCCGGAGATTTGCCCGAAGCACCCGATTCTGCTCTTTAATATTCATAACAAGAAACAATGAAGCAGCAAGTATTATTTTTCTTTTTCACGCTGATGCTCACAGGTATCAGCGTGTCCGCCCAAACAGGTGGAGGACGGATTGCAGGCGTGGTCATCGACAATGCAGGCGAAGAACCACTGCCCGGCGCAACCATCTTCATCGAAGAGCTGAAAAAGGGCATTGTGACAGACGGGCATGGCGAGTTCTTACTTTCCGATGTTCCCGCAGCCACTTATACGCTTACTGTAAGGTTTATAGGCTACCACACGCAAACCCGCAAGCTCACGGTGGGTAAAGAGAGAGGGAAAAAAATCATCATCCGCCTGAAAGCCGAAGCAAAATCGTTGGACGAGGTGGTAGTGATGGGTAAGAGCGAAGCCCGTAAGTTACGGGAGCAGGCCATGCCCATATCCGTTATCAGCATGAACCAGATACAAGGAACGGTTAACAATGTACAAGACATTCTGGCAAAAACCGCCGGAATCACCGTGCGTGCCACGGGTGGAACGGGCAGTACCTCTCGCATATCGGTGCGCGGACTGGAAGGCAAACGCATCGGGCTTTTCATTGACGGGAATCCGATGAACGACAATTCCGATTTTATCGACATCAATGATATTCCGGTCGAAATGATCGACCGCATCGAGATATACAAAGGAGTTGTCCCTGCCAAGTTCGGAGGTTCTGCCGTAGGTGGTGCGGTCAATATTGTCATCAAAGAGTATCCGCCTAAATATTTGGACGTGAACTATTCTTACGGCAGTTTCAATACGCACAATGCATCCGTTGTGAGCAAGATGAACATTGCCCCAAAAGGAATCGAGTTCGGGCTGGGAGGTTTTTATACCTATGCCGACAACGACTACAAGATGAAGTCTCCTTTTCAAGAGGGGCTTACTATAACCCGCGATCACGACAAGTTTAAAAAAACAGTCATCGGCGGTAGCTTTAAGGCACGGAAGTGGTGGTTTGACTTGGTGGAGTTTGAACCCGTTTTCATACATACTTACAAAGATATACAGGGGATAGAATCGAACATCCGGCATGCACACAGCCATTCCAACGCCTTTATTTTCGCCAATAAGATGGAGAAAGAAAACTTCCTCTTAGACGGCCTGGACTTGGACTGGCAGCTGGGGTATATCTATACCGACTATCATTTTGCCGATACCGCCTCGCACCGCACACATTGGGATGGAACGCATTATCCGGCAGTTTCCGAATTCGGCGGCGAAATCGGCAAATGGGCTTCATTATTGACGAATGAAAAGCATCAATTGCAGCACAAATTGAATCTCAACTATCTTGTCAATGAGAACCATTCGGTAAACTTCAACTCTTTGCTGAAATACGCTCATGCCAACCCTCGTGATGGGATGAAGGACAAGGTCATAGGTTATCGTACCGACTTTCCAAGCAATATGTTCAGTTGGGTGGCAGGCTTGAATTACGACTATCGCACCTCGAACGATAAGTTCCTTAACTCTTTCAACGTCAAGTATTACTACTACTCGATGAAAACGCGGATGGCAAGTGTCCTGGTAAAGACAGCAGAGGATATAGACACACACAAGAATGATTTCGGCATCAGCAATGCACTTCGCTACCGCATCACACCCAGTCTGATGGCAAAAGCTTCGTTCGGATATGATGTAAGGCTTCCATCGGAAGAGGAACTGTTGGGTGATGGATACGTGATAGCTCCTGCCGGCAATCTCACTCCCGAACGCAATATAAGTGTCAACATAGGAATGTTATTCGATTTAACTGGAAAAGCCTCCTCTAACTTACAGATTGAACTGAACGGATACTATATGCATCTCAAAGACATGATTCGCTTTACGGGCGGATTCTTGCAGTCGCAGTATCAGAACTTCGGCGAGATGCGGACTCTTGGTATGGAAGCAGAGGTGAAAGCCGACATGACACGGTGGCTCTATGGCTATGTGAACGCCACTTACCAAGATCTGCGAGATGTGCGTAAGTATGAACAAAATACAACTGTTGCCAACCCTACCAAAGGTAGCCGTATGCCCAATATACCCTATCTGATGGCAAACGCAGGATTGGAGTTTCACAAAGAAAATCTGTTCGGAGGCAGCGGGATGAATACGCGCATATTCACCGATGCTTCATTTGTGGAAGAATATCTGTACGACTTCGAACAAAGCCAATTCCAGCAGCATCGCATACCTCGAGCCCTCTCGTGCAATATAGGCTTTGAGCAAAGCTTTGGCAATGGGCGCTACTTCATTATGGGAAAAATAAACAACCTGACCGATACAAAAATGATCAGCGAGTTTAACCGTCCTTTACCCGGACGTAGCTTCACTATCAGATTCAGATACGTATTTAAGTAACAAATTAACAATCATTAAACAAAAAAAGAAATGAAAAAGAATGTATTTTTTGTAGCAGCGATATTCGCTGCATTGTGCCTTAACTCATGTGACAAGAATGATCCGGACAATCCTATTGCAGGAGGTTCGGGAAAGATTCTCCTAACAACAGCCCTACCCAATGCAACAGGTATGGATGGAACGGTTTATATGCAACTCATTGATGAGCCTGTATTAGGCAAGACGATGGCTACCAATAACAACAATGGTATAAATGTTCCCTTTGGCAGTTCTTATCCTATGATAATAGGTCAGGAAGTCTATGTCTTCCCAAGCTATCATTTGACAATGGACAAAAACGAACTGATTAAATACCGTCGCACGAATGGAATTTTACAAAGAGAGGGAAGCTTGCAATTGCCTGCCAATAACAGTGCCAACAATCTTGTCAAACTATCTTCCACAAAAGCCTATCTATCGCTTGCCGGACTAGGACTGATTTACATATTTAATCCCGAAACGATGCAGAAGACAGGAGAGATCAACCTGACCTCTTTGGGTATTCAAGATAATAATCCGGACATCGGAATCATGATTGAGCGTGACGGATATGTGTTTGCTGGTCTAAGCCAGATGGTGGGAGGTTGGACAAGCCCTGAGAATTACAAACAAGCAGATGTAGCCGTCATTGACACCAAGACGGACAAGTTGGTCAAGATGATTTCAGAGAAAACCAGTGGTTTTTCTCAAGCCACACGTCCGATCGACCCCAGGTCTTTATTCATGGATGAAAAAGGCGATATATACATTTCTTGTCTCGGGAACTTCGGAATGGTGGCAGGTCATAAGGCCGGCATACTTCGGATTAAGAAAGGAGAAACAGACTTTGATCCAACATACCATTGGACGATAACCGGAGCTTCTATCGAAGGAGAAGAGAAAGTAGCTGGTTTTGCCGCTTCAATTTGTTATGCAGCCAATGGCAAAGCCTACGGATACATTGATATTCCCGGTTATTACAAACCAGGAGAAACGGGACATGGCGCTATAGCGAGCCGAGCTGTAGTCTTTGATTTATACAATCAGAAGATGAAGAAAATAGAAGGATTGGATTTGTCCAATGGCTATGGCGTGTTAGTGTCTAAATATAAAGACGGTTTGGCAATCGCCAATGCTTCAACGACAACAAAAGGCATCTATTATCTCAATCCTCAGACAGATAAGATTAATCCTATTCCTATGATAACCACCATAGGAAATCCCATGGCTATAGAGTGGTTCGGCAACTAAACTTATAACGCGAGTTCGGGATAGCCTCCTTCCAAAAATAAAGAGGGTGTCCGACTGATGAAGTGACCCCAAAAATTTGGACTGGTTAAACACTATCCAGTTATAGAAAGAGTTCGGTATTGTACTGGACTCTTTCCTTTTAACCGGGACTTAATTCTTTTA
This sequence comes from Bacteroides ovatus, assembly GCA_030844565.1. Lineage (GTDB taxonomy): Bacteria > Bacteroidota > Bacteroidia > Bacteroidales > Bacteroidaceae > Bacteroides > Bacteroides ovatus_A. Next base: position 1,121 of record JAUUNK010000093.1, on the reverse strand, counting down.
TTATTATAATAATCTATATATCCTTCCAAAGCCTTTGTGAAGTCTTCCGGAGACTCGAACTTTTCAGCGTATAGAAGTTCAGATTTCATAATTCTGAAAAAATTCTCCATCATAGAGTTGTCCAGACAGTTTCCCTTTCTCGACATACTTTGAATTATATGATGCTCTTCAAGCCTTTTCCGATATCCGAAGTGTTGGTATTGCTAACCTTGATCAGAATGAAGTACGAGTCCGTCAAGGTTATCACACTTATCAAATGCTTTATCGAGCATGTCATATACTTGTTCAAGATGAAGTGCACCCTCTTACATTTTATTTTTTTAGGAATATCCCCAAATAACTTGATGTCTGCTTTAACGATAGAACCTGTTAGGTGTTTGCAGCGGACATCACCATAACCCATTGCCATTACCACTACTTCTTGCAGTTGTTGTGAGCCCTCTCTTAAGTTGATGAAAAACTTCCGCTAATTGTTTACCGGAACTTCTTGTGTTTGATAACCAATGAATGAAATGACCAAGGTTTCTTCGGAAGATACATTGGCTAATGCAGTCGGTGATACAACCGTTGCTTGTACCTTTTACGAAGACTGACGCACCGGTAACCAGACCGAAATCATCATTCACGGTACCGGAAATGCTTAGCTAGAAATAGCTTGTGAGCTGATTCTATTTTAAAATATAAATGTTAGTTTTATGTTAGATAATTCCGGATACTTTAATCTTAAGAATTTGATTATAATACATATATAAATTTATTTGTTAGATTTAAAGTTTTTTTTTATAACTGTAAAATACAGATTTAGCCTTATATTTACAATATGATATTATTGATTTTATCTAGTAAAAAAGCTTTTGCATTATAAGGACATTCAATTCTTCTTCCAGAATTGTAGTATATGTTTTATAATCATACCAATAAGATAAAAAAGATAATGGTCAAAATAAAGCTCTCAAAACAAAATACTTGTTGTTCAATTATCTTATAATAGTAAAAATGAATTTGTTGATTCCGCAAAAGAGTTTGTATCAGATGTTGAGGTTTCAACAATATTAAATATTACTTTTATTTATAGTAACTAATTTGCATTAATATGAGAAAGGTATTTATTCTTTTGTTTA
>JAUUNK010000425.1 GCA_030844565.1 Bacteroides ovatus | reverse complement strand
TCACCATCATGGAAGAAGGTTCCGAAATCCTGAACCGACTGACACGCTATCTGGAGGGAGACAAATCCGTCCGGCTCCCCATCCTGACCTCCTGCTGTCCGGCATGGGTCAACTTCTTTGAGCATCATTTCCCCGATATGCTCGACATCCCCTCCACTGCCCGTTCTCCCCAGCAGATGTTCGGCTCCATCGCCAAATCTTATTGGGCGGAGAAAATGGGAATACCAAGAGAGAAACTTATTGTCGTCTCCATCATGCCTTGCCTGGCGAAAAAGTATGAATGCGACCGCGACGAATTCAAGGTAGACGGCATCCCCGACGTGGATTACTCCATTTCTACCCGCGAGTTGGCACGCCTGATTAAGCGCGCCAACATCGGTTTTAACTTAGTGCCGGACAGCCCCTTTGACAACCCGCTGGGTGAATCGACCGGGGCAGGTGTCATCTTCGGCACCACAGGCGGCGTGATGGAAGCCGCCCTCCGCTCAGTCTACGAAGTTTACACAGGTAAGCCTTTGGAGAATGTAAATTTTGAACAGATACGCGGGTTGAGCGGTGTCCGCCGTGCCGTCATTGACCTCAACGGATTTGAACTCAAAGTAGGCATCGCCCACGGATTGGGCAATGCAAGGCACCTGCTCGAGGACATCCGCAACGGACACAACGAGTATCATGTTATCGAAATTATGGCATGTCCCAGTGGGTGTATCGGAGGAGGTGGACAGCCACTCCATCACGGAAATTCAGAAGTACTGTATGCCCGTGCAAATGCGCTTTATCGTGAAGACGCCCATAAATATTTACGTAAAGCGCACGATAACCCCTATATCCGCACTTTATACGAAGAATATCTCGGCAAACCCCTGAGCGAAAAAGCGGAAAGGCTGTTACATACACACTATTTCAACAAATCGATGGATTAACTTAAACGAAAAGTATTATGGTAGAGATAAAACTAGCTTGCGAGGTGGCAGAACAAGTCAAAATGATTTGTGACAAACACGGCAACAACCCGGGCGAACTGATTAATATCTTGCATGAAGCGCAGCACCTGCAAGGCTATTTACCCGAAGAGGTGCAACGAATCATTGCCTCTAAACTGAGAATTCCCGTATCGAAGGTTTATGGCGTAGTCACCTTCTATACTTTCTTCACCATGACTCCCAAGGGAAGGCATCCCATTTCCGTCTGCATGGGTACGGCATGCTATGTTCGCGGTTCAGAAAAATTGTTGGAAGAGTTTAAACGCGTATTAGGCATCGAAGTGGGCGAAACTACTCACGATGGGAAATTTTCTCTGGACTGCCTGCGCTGTGTAGGAGCTTGCGGACTGGCTCCTGTTGTGATGATTGGCGAGAAAGTCTACGGACGGTTGCAGCCGATAGATGTGAGGAAGATAATTGAAGAGTTGGAGTAACAAGAAATATTTATTGAAGCATTGTAGATAAAAGACGTATAGATAAAATTTAATTCAGGGTATATAGAAACTCTTTCTTTATTTTCTCTTAAGGAAAAGAGAGATGAGGAGGAGAGATACATGTGTAGCACAGCAGGAAAAAGGGCTCTGGAAATAACTACTATTTTATTTTTCATTTTCAGAAAATACTATAACTTTGTGCTTCATCTTGCTATATGGCGAGATAATAACTTCTTATCTAGCTAAGAAAACTTATGATTATTCCTACATTCGATTGGGACAAAAGCAAGGAGCGCACAGATACTTTCGGATTTCTTTTTGAAAGCTATCATCTTTCTCTGTTGGCGGTAGCGCGACATTTTGTTTCTTCGGAAGTTGCCGAAGACATCATTCAGGATGTCTTCCTGAGATTGTGGGAGAAGCGGAAAGAAGTGGAACATATCGAATTACTCCCATTCCTAAAGAATATCAAAGGAAAGCTCTCACCTATCTTATTCAAATGTCTACGGATGTGGATTGTTTGAGTAATGATGTTATTCAATTGAATCTGGAACTACAGAACGGGATAGCAGATAGGACGAGGGGATATATTGTCTAATTTTTGCTGGATAGGATTCGATATGTGGCAGTATGTGCCGATAAGTCCGGCGGAGAATATTCTGGGTCAGTCCGAAAACCCTGTTGGAATGTTAAATCTAAGCCGCTAGTTTGCATAA